>SKHQ01000050.1 GCA_007116915.1 Candidatus Methanomethylophilaceae archaeon | reverse complement strand
TAATCGTCGAGCAGAAGCCATTGTCGGACATCATCAGTATGGTGGAGTCCGAGGGAGGAGGTCGGATACTCGTGGTAGGGTGCCGCTCCTGCGTGGCCGTCTGTCTCGCCGGAGGTGAGAAGGAGGTCACCGAACTGGCCTCATCGCTTCGAGAACACTCGACCTCCAAAGGAATGGATTGGACTGTCACCACGGTCACCCTGCAGCGTCAGTGTGAGAAGGACTTCGACAAGGAGATAGCGGAACTGGTGGAGGGCAGCGATGTCGTACTCTCCCTGGGATGCGGGGTGGGAGCGCAGGTCCTATCGGAGGTGTACCCGTCCAGAGTGGTCATCCCGGGCATCAACACCTCCTCCATGGGTTCCCCGGAAGGAAAAGGACGATGGAAGGAACGCTGCGCGGGATGCGGAGACTGTACCATACACCTCAGCGGTGGCATATGCCCCATCGCCCGTTGTTCCAAGATGTTGCAGAACGGACCCTGTGGCGGATCCCAAGGAGGGAAATGCGAACTCTCGCCGGACAGGGATTGCGCCTGGCAGCTCATTTACGACCAGGTGAGGAGTAAAGGTCGGCTCGATCTTCTGGAGATCCTGTTGCCACCCAAGGACTGGTCCAAAGGACGTGACGGCGGATCGCGCATTGTGGTCAAGGAGGAGAAGAGATGATCGACGGGAGTTCCCTGCAAGCCCTTTTGGATGCGGGAGAGTTCGTCGTGACCTCGGAGATCGGCCCCCCCAAGTCCGCGGACGGCGGACCGGTCAGGGAGAAGGCCCGTATGCTCAAGGGTTTCGCCGATGCGTTCAACGTCACCGACAACCAGACGGCGATAGTGAGGATGTCCTCATTGGCCGCCAGCCTGTTCTGCATCCAAGAAGGCGTGGAGCCCATAATGCAGATGACATGTCGCGACCGCAACCGTCTTGCGATGCAGTCGGAGATGCTGGGAGCTGCCGCGCTGGGCGTCCGCAACATGCTGTGTATAACCGGAGACCATCAGAAATTCGGCAACCAGCCTGAATCACGCAACGTCTTCGACCTCGACTCCACGCAGCAACTAATGGTCTTCCGTCGCATGTGCAACGAGGGGGAGATGTGGTGCGGGGATTCGATCAAGGTCCCTCCAAAAATGTTCCTCGGTGCGGCGGCCAATCCCTTTGCCGACCCTATCGAGATGGGGATCATCCGGCTGAGCAAGAAGGTCGGCGCAGGAGCCGATTTCATCCAGACACAGGCGATATTCGACCTCGACCGTTTCCGGGAATGGCATCAGTTACTGCTCTCAAAGGGTTTGCACAAGCGGACCCACATACTTGCGGGCATCCTTCCCCTACGCTCCTACAAAGCGGCGAGGTTCATGGCTGAGAAGGTCCCGGGGATGAGCGTACCCGATGATTTGCTACGGAGAATGGCTAACGCCAGTGATGAGAAGGCTGAGGGAATGAGGATCTGCCTGGAGACTATCGATGAACTCCGTGACCTCCCCGGCATAAAAGGCGTCCATCTGATGCCGGTGAACTGGGAGAGCGCTGTGCCTGAGATAGTGGAGAGGGCGGGGCTGCTTCCCCGGCCTCATGCTCGCAGGTAATCCTCGCAATAAAGATTCTGATCCAGTAGCACCTGTGCCGTCTTGACGGCATCCATTGTCTCCTTGTCCTCGGGATCGAGTATAGCGGCGGAGAGTCCGGCACCCATCAGCATCGCCACATATGTACGGTTCAATAAACTGCGGTCCCTACAACCGTTGGATACGTTGCTGAGACCGACGACCGTCCGCGGGGCGGGGTCGTTCAGCATCTGGAACATCCTCAGGGCCTCGATGACTTTGGCACCCTGGTCCTGGGCCGCCACGACCGGTAGCACCAGAGGGTCCAATATTATACGGTCGGGCATGACCTCGTACTCCATCGCCGTGGTGAGCATCAACATGGCCATCTCGGCACGGCTGTCAGCATCGTTGGGGATGCCTCTCTCATCCATGGTCAGACAGATTATGTCGGCATCATACTCACTGGCGAGCGGGAAGAATCCCTGCATCTTCTCCATCTCAGCGGTGGTGGAGTTGATGATCGCCGGGTTCTCGCAAACCTCCAACCCGGCGGACATGGTCTTGAGTCCGGGGGTGTCGATGCACAGGGGAAGGTCCGTGACCTCCTGTACGGCCCTGACCAGCCAGCGCATGTCCTCAGGGCCGTCGGCGCCCCGACCGGGACCGACGTTGACATCCAATGCGGTTGCTCCCGCCTCTATCTGCCTCAATGTGAGGGACTGGATGAAAGCGGAGTCCTTATCGTCTATGGCCTTACCGACTGAACGGAAAAGGCCGTTGATCCTTTCGCTGATGACCATCATGTCCTTCAATGCTTGATATCGCGACATTATAAAAAAAGATGACTAGATTATATGACTGCTCGGTGCATTACATTTATGATTGACCTAGCAATATAGGCATGGCATACCTCTTGTATGCCCACATCGCGGAGGAATCTCACTGACAACAATCAAGAGGGCGCTTCTAAGTGTGTCTGACAAGGAAGGGATCATCGACCTGGCCAAGGAGTTGGACTCCATGGGCGTGGAGCTTATATCCACTGGCGGCACAGCCAAGCTTCTCAAGGAAAACGGCGTGGCCGTTGTCGAGGTTGCAGAGATAACCGGGTTCCCCGAGATGCTCGACGGGAGGGTCAAGACCCTGCACCCCCGTCTTCACGCCGGAATTCTGGCACGTCGTGACCTGCCGGAGCATATGGATGCGATAGCCGCTTTGGATATCGGACCCATCGACATGGTGGTCATCAATCTCTATCCCTTCAAGAAAACCGTCCTCGGCAGCCCCGATGACCTGGAAGCCATTGTCGAGAACATAGATATCGGCGGGCCCAGTATGGTACGCGCCGCGGCCAAGAACTACAAGTCCGTGGCGGTGGTCACATCGCCATCGCAATACCCCAAGGTCATCGCATCCCTGCAGGAAGGTGGCATCAACGAATCTCTGCGTGCGGAACTGATGGTGGATGCGTTCATCGTCAGCGCCAATTATGATTCCATGATCGCCGACCAATTGCGTCGGCGTTTCCAAGGGGAACTGTTCCCTGACTCCATGCCTATACCCACCGAGAAGGTCATGGAGCTACGTTACGGCGAGAACCCGGACCAGAAGGCTGCATTCTACGCCGACCCCTTCACCCCCGGACCTACGGTGGCCAAGGCGGAGCAGTTACACGGCAAACAGCTCTCTTTCAACAATATCCTCGATCTCGACAAGGCCATGGACATCGCCATGGACTTCGAGAGACCTACCGCGGTCATAATGAAACACACCAACCCCTGCGGTTTGGCAAGTGCGGATGATATCCATGATGCTTTCGTCACCGCCTATGCGGTCGACCCGAAATCGGCATTCGGTTGTGTGATATGCCTGAACCGCGAATGCCCGGAGTCGGTTGCCAAGGAGATACGTGAGAACAAGTATTTCGTGGAGGCCATCATCGCCCCGGATTTTAAGCCGGAGGCGTTGGAAATACTACTGCAGAGGAAGAACATCCGCCTTCTGCGTACGAACTCCCCCATAGGACCGCAGGTACGGGTTCGGGAATTGAAGATGAAGAGGATCCAAGGAGGGATGTTGGTGCAGACCGATGAGGCCCTCCGGGTGTCCGATGATGATCTCAAGGTCGTCACCAAACGTGCACCTACCGAGGAGGAGGCGAAGGCGTTGCAGTTCGCATGGAAGCTTGTCAAGCACGTCTCCTCCAACTCCGTGGTCTTTGTTAAGGAGGAGAGGGCCATCGGCATCGGCGCTGGACAGATGAGCCGGGTGGACTCAGCGATGATAGCCCGCATCAAGGGAGGGGACGCCACGCCGGGCAGCGTCATGGCATCAGATGCATTCTTCCCGTTCCGTGACGGGGTTGATGAGGCCGCCAAGGCTGGCGTCACAGCCATAATCCAACCGGGTGGTTCGATCAGGGACGAAGAGGTCATCCAGGCCGCCGATGAGCATGGCATGGCCATGGTGTTCACCGGCTGTCGCGTGTTCAGACACTAGACGTCATTCGTCCATGGGGATGATCGGTCGGCCCTCGGCCTTCCTCTTCATATGGCCGCCCGGTCCGCCCCGCTCCTTCCGCGCGGCCTCGATGCATTCCTCACTGTCGCAGGTGAAAGCGGCGAATACGAAGTGCTTGGCGGTCGATCCGCAAATCTGGCACTTGTGGTCTTCGATGTTCATGCACCCCTTATTGACGATTAGCATTATCCTTTTTGTTACGGAAATTTGATAACCCCGTTGTATGATTTGCCGAAGTGGACGATTTCGATCCCGCGGACCTGTCAGATGAGCGGCTTGCTGTACGTTTCTCCTTGGACACCTGCCGTGATTGCGGCCTGTGTTCCAAAGCATGTCCCAGCACCAGGCATGGAGGGATAGACCCTCGCAATGTCGTCAGGGACTTGATTGCCGGAGAAAGGGAGGAGAACGTTTGGGACTGTCTTCTCTGTTACATCTGCGATGACGTTTGCCCAGTCGACATAAACCTTCCCTTGTTGATCACACATCTCCGCTACCGTTCGGCTTTGGAAGGTGATGCCCCGCCGAGGTTCGTCCGCGGCGCCAAGGCGTTTCTCAAGGAAGGCAGAGGTTTCCCGGCCGGCCCGCGTACCGCTAAAGTGAGGGAGGAGATGGGTTTGCCGGCGATGCAGAATGGCGACCGGGCCATGAGAGAACTTGGAAAGGTGGTCTCCAGAACGAGGTTTGCACATGAGTGAAATGTTGTTATATCCGGGTTGTGCCATACCCTCAAAACTCCCATTCGTGGAGTCGGCCGCCCGATTCGTGCTCGATGCGCTTGAAATCCCTTTCTCAGATTTCCCCGGATTCACATGTTGTGTCGAACCGGTTGGGTTGAGGTCGTTGGGGCTGGAGACATGGATGGTGGCGGGAGCCCGACTGCACTACATCGCTTCAAAGAGGGAATGTCCTATCCTGACCCTCTGTGATGGATGCACCCTGTCCTTGGAAGAGGTGGCGGAAGTGCTTGACTCCGGTAGCGCCGAGACCGCCAACGAGGTGCTGAAGGAGATGGGCATGAATTACACAAGGCGGGCGGAGATAGTTGGTTTCCTACCCTTGTTGCACTCCAGGCTTGATTCCATCGTCGCATCGTCGGTGCAGAAAATGGATATCCGCTTCGGCATTCACCCCGGATGTCACGGGGACCATATGGCCGGAGGGCAGGAAGGGGCGCAGCGCATGCTCGCTGACATCGTCGAGGCCTTGGGAGGCGAAGCGGTGCTGCCGCGTAGCAAAGTGTGTTGCGGCGGGAGTCTGACCTCCGTCAACGATGATGTTGCCAAAGGTGTCAGCCAAGAAGCCCTCGAAGAATTCTCGGATGCTGATGCGTTGATAACATCCTGCCCCTTCTGTTTCCTACAGTTCGATACCGTCACGAGGGGCAAGAAAGTGATCCATGTTGCGGAGCTGGTAGCCAGCTGCATGGGATGGGACCTCGACTACATGTCCCATCATCGCACCAGCGACTAGAATAGATGTAACGAGAACTGCAACGACGGTGCAGAATGGGTCAGGCATCCCATAGAGATGCGGTCGGCGCATTCTGCGTAAGCGGAGGCGTTCTCAGGCCCTATGCCGCCTGAAACCTCCACAATGACCTGTGGGTACGAATCCTTAATGGAACGATAACAGACTCCCGCTTCCGCGGGGGACATGTTGTCAAGCAACACTATATCTACGCCGGAAGCGGCCGCGGCCATTGCTTCCTGTTCTGTTTCCGCCTCCACCTCGATGATCGTTTTCGGGGCGGTCTTGAGTGCTCTGAGCGCATTGTCCATACCTCCAACGGCTTGGATGTGATTGTCCTTGACCAGGATGTGATGGGAGAGCGATTCCCGGTGTGACTCGCCACCCGCCAACCGCACCGCCTTCTTCTGCAGAGCACGGAGACCGGGCAGAGTCTTGCGTGTGGCGGCCACACTGACGTGGGGATTGACCGCATGGCATGCCTTCAGCACCTTGGATGTCTCGGTCGCGGTGCCGGACATGAACATCATTATGTTCAGACAGACCCGCTCGCGGAGCATTATCTCCCGGAGTGAACCTTCTATGACCAAGACCTCGTCCCCGGCTGATACGGAGTCACCGTCCTTTTTGATGAACGTGACCTCAAGTCCGCCGTCAGCGAATAGCCAAGCGGCCTCTTCGGCGCCGGCGAGGATGCCGTCGCCACCACTGGTGACGACGGCCTTGGATGTAGCGGTAGTGGGTATGAGAGCCTCGCTGGTAACGTCTCCCGTAGGAGCGTCCTCCTCCAGGAAAGCCCTCAATTCATCCACTTCCATCACTCCAACGTATAGCTCTTATCCAATTCGGGAAGTATGACGTTATACTCCTCGGCCAGTGCGTCGTACAGTGGTTCGCGGCTCTCGGAGTGCATGATCACGATGTTCTCGGGGTCGCATCCGCGTATGAACTCCATGAGCTGATCGTGATCGGCGTGAGCGGAGAAATCATACCTCTGCACCTCGCAGTTGATCTTCTCCAGGCTACCGTCGATATTGACGCAGCCAGTCTCCAGGAGCAGCCTGCCGTTGGTGTCCTCTGCCTGATACCCTGTGATGAGGATGGCCGACAGAGGGTCGTCCTTTATGCTCTTCATATAGTTGAGAACAGGGCCGCCATCAAGCATTCCGCCTGTCGTCACGATGACCTCTCCCTTGCGGGCCTTGCCGCGCATCTGGGCGTTCTTTACCTCGTTGAATGAGCGGCGGGCCGCACGGAGGTTCTTGGGGTTGATCAGGTACTCCGGGTATTGCATGTACAGGCGTGCGATCGATCGGCCCATCCCATCGACCCACTTGTCATAGTTGGCACCGTTCAGGAGCATCATGATCTCCTGTGTCCGACCGACGGCGAAACAGGGTATCAAGACCTTGCCACCCCTGTCGACGACCTCCTTGATCTTGTCCAGGAACTCCTTCTCGGACTGTTTGCGGTCGGGGTGGAGACGGCCTCCGTATGTGCCCTCGATTATGAGGTTGTCACACTTCACGGGCTTGGCCGCCTCGACCAAACGGGTGTTGATGGTGTGTATGTCACCGGTGTAGAGGGTGCTGCGTTCGTCTATGACCTCGAACATCATCGCCCCGGGAACATGTCCGGCACGGTGGGTCTCGACCTCGAGGTCACCGACCTCGATGACGTCACCGAACTCCAGAGGGATCACGTTCTTCATGGTACGGTTGATGTCCGCTTCGTTGTAAGGTTCAGGGTACCCCTCGGCCTTGGCGATCTTCAGGGAGTCGAACATCATGATCTCTGCTATCTCAGCCGTTATCGGCGCAGTGAACACGTCGTTATCATACCTGCTGGTCAACCAGGGAATCATACCGCAATGGTCGAGGTGGCAGTGCGTCAGGAACGCATGGTCAACTTTGGGAGCGGGCAGCGGATAGCTCGGTGGCTTGGTAGGGCTCATCCCGTACTCGAAGACAATGCTGCGGCCACCGGCCTCCATCAGCATGCCCATCCTGCCAACTATGTCTGCTCCGCCTAGGAATTTTATCTTTACTGTCATTAGGTCATTCACCTACTATCTGTATGATCAGTTCACGGTGACGATCCCTTAGGTCGTTCTCGACCAGGGCCACCTGTTGCCATTGGCCCAGGTCCAGCTCGCCATCCGCGAAAGGAATGGTAATAGATCCGCCCATCATGCTGGCGCGGACGTGAGAGTGCCCGTTCCCATCACCCCATTTCCGGTCATGCCGGTAGGTGGCGTCGGAGGGGGCGACCCTCTCCAGGGCATCCTTGAGGTCGGGTTCGAGCTCGGCGTCCTTTTCCATGAACACCAGGGCTCCAGTGGAACCCTTGACGAAGAGGCAGAGCAGTCCCTCTTGGAAACCGCTCTCCTTCAGAACGGCACGGGCGTCATCACATACGTAATGCACACCGCCGCTCTTCATCATATAGCTCAGAACCTTCCTGTAGGTCCCCATCGCTGAAGACTATCATCCACACCTTTATTTATTTTCCCCTGGAACCGTGAAGTGCATAAGCGGTAAAAAATGAAGTCTGGGTGGTCGCAAAGAGGACGTAACGTCATTCTCCCGCTTTTTAAACAAACCGCTTAGTGCGGCATAGACAACCATTAAATATTTTTGTGTTACATACAAAATTGTCGGACTCGCGTCTGACAGGGATGCACATGAAGTCAGGGTTTGGTATGACCCGCCGTGGCTATCGGTTCAGGGATGACGGTAGCCAGCGCGGTAGGTCAACAAGTGGCAGGCCAGGCCATCCATACGCCGACGAGCCTCGTAGGCCCTTCAGCTTCTATGCCGCCGTCAAGGTCACTTTCGTTCTCTCGCTTCTTCTATGGTGGCTCCCCTTGTTCGGTCAGATGATCGCAGGATACGTCGGTGGCAGGAAGGCAGGCTCCCCTAACAGAGGAATGTTGGCCGCCATGATACCAGTCGGTTTGTTCACTTTCTTGATATACGGTGCTGACATCGGCCTGTTTCCGCATATATCCTTCCTCTGTGACAGCAACGGACCGTTGATAGCCGCCTTCAGCGAGGACCTACCGGCTCTGGGAGCCATTATGGTGACCATCGTCGGATACTTGGAAGCTTTCCTGGCTGCGGTCGGTAACACCACCTCGTTGCAAATAAACAGCTACATCATAACAGTCGCTTTCGCCTACGTCGGCGGTATACTAGCCGAACAGAGCCGCACCGAGATGGACTATGTCCGACAGTACGCGCCCCCGGTCGCCAGGACAGCACCGCGTGCCTCTTTCGAGAGCTTCGACGAGTGTATGCCGGTCAAGGGTCGTGCGGCTCGCGGCAATTCGGCCACCAGCAACCGTTCCCCGCGACGCAGCCATAGGAACACTGCCTCGGAATCCACATTCAGCGGCCTCTTCCATCGGGCGGAGGCTAACGACCCCAATAAGGACCGGCCCGCCTCCCGATCACAGAGGGATGACTGGGATTATGTTTGAGCCGGAATCCAATCTAACAATTTTTATACATCCATTTGATGAGGTAGATAGAGGATTAAATACATGTTCTGCCCCGACTGTGGTTCCCTGATGTTCCGTGACGGCCCCAATTTCAAATGTAGCCGTTGCACTTATGAGAAGAGTAGTGAAGCCAATTCGCAAAGCTTCGTGACCCGTGGCCATGACAAGGAGACCGCGGTCATAAACGATGAGAACGCCCCGGCAACCCGGCCCAAGACCAGGATGGAGTGTCCAGAGTGTAAACACAGTGAGGCCTTCTTCACATTGAGGCAGACCCGCGCCGCCGATGAACCGGAAACCAGGATATACAGATGTTGCAAGTGCAGCTCGACCTGGCGCGAATACTGAAATTGTGAACATTTATTATC
The DNA here is from genome assembly GCA_007116915.1 of Candidatus Methanomethylophilaceae archaeon. Classification (GTDB taxonomy): domain Archaea; phylum Thermoplasmatota; class Thermoplasmata; order Methanomassiliicoccales; family Methanomethylophilaceae; genus PWHV01. The sequence goes on along the minus strand of SKHQ01000050.1, from coordinate 15,814 downwards.
TAAAACGACTGTGTCAAAGGAGGAAGGGGAAACATGTTTCAGGCAAAGATTAGGTCGGACACACTGAAGGGCATCGTCAACATCATATCCACACTAGTGGACGAGGCCAAATTCAATATACAGCCAGACGGAATGAACCTCAAGGCGGTTGACCCAGCCCACGTGGCCATGATCGACCTTAGCATCAAGAAAGAGGCTTTTGAGGAGTACATCGCCGATGAGACCAATATCGGAGTCGACCTCGACAAGATCAAGGACGTGCTCAAACTGGCCTCCTCCGGCGATATCATCGAGATGACCCAGGATGAGGAGAAGAGCCGTCTGGTTCTCAAAGTGGGCAACATCGTACGTCGCATGAACCTCGTCGACACTTCTAGCATGGCCGACCCTCGAGTGCCGGAACTCAACCTACCCGCCTACGTGGAATTGGCCGTCAGTGAGATCCAGAAGGGAATAAAGGCTGCCGAGAGCGTCTCCGACCATATCGCCCTGACCGCTGACGGCGATACTTTCGAGCTGTTCTCAGAGGGAGACACCGACTCGGTCAACCTTAAACTGGAGAAGAGTCAGCTCGTTGAGATAAAAACCGAAGGGAAGGCACGCAGCCTGTTCCCCTTGGACTATTTCTCCAATCTGGTCAAGGCCATACCATCCGATACCACCGTACGCATCAACCTGGGTAACAACTACCCGGTGAAGATAATGTTCAACTTCGCCGATGGCAATGGCCAGGTGGGCTACCTGCTTGCTCCGCGTATCGAGAGCGACTGAGGCTATATGCATACACGTTGCCCGGAACCCTTTTACCTCCCCATTATTTCAACGGAGTCGATAGGGAAATCTTTTTTACATCATCGGCTTACAAATTATAATCCAATTCAAAACAGGAGTGTTTCAATTGTCCAATGAAGAAGTGGAATTCGATTTTCTGAAGGAGAGGGCACGTACAATCAGGCGCCATGTTATCGATATGACTTGCGCAGCCGGCTCTGGCCATCCGGGGGGATCTCTTTCCGCCACGGAAATCATCTGCACCCTCTACTTCAAGGTTATGAAGCACGACCCCAAGGCCCCCCAGTGGAAACAGAGGGACCGTTTCGTGCTCTCCAAAGGACATGTCGCCCCCGCTCTTTATGCGGCCCTGGCGGAATCCGGATATTTCCCGGTGGATGAACTGAAAACCCTTCGCGAACTTGGAAGCCGTCTTCAGGGACACCCGTCCTACGGGAAGCTTCCCGGCATAGAGATGTCCACCGGCTCACTGGGTCAGGGCATCAGCATCGCAAACGGCATGGCCTTGGCGGCCAAACTAGATTCCTCTGACCATCGCATCTACTGTCTCTGCGGAGACGGTGAGTTGCAGAGCGGACAGAACTGGGAAGCCGCCATGCTTGCCGCTCACTATAAATTGGACAACGTCACCGTTTTCGTAGACCGTAACAGACTGCAGACGATGGGCGATACCGAGGAGGTCATGTCCTTAGAGCCTTTGGCGGACAAGTGGTCAGCGTTCGGATGGAACGTCATTGAGATAGACGGGCACGACTTCGCTGCGATCATCAAGGCCTGTGAGGATGCCAAGCGTTGCCGCGGACGCCCCACAGTGGTTATTGCCAACACCGTCAAGGGCCGTGGTGTGTCTTTCATGGAGAACAACGCCGACTTCCATGGCAAGTGCTGCAACCCGGAACAGAAGGAGAAGGCGATGTGCGAACTGGAGGAGTGTCTATGAAGAACGTGGCGCAGAGGGTTTTCTTCGGGAGGGCCTTGGCAGACTTGGGAGACAAAAATATGGACATCGTCGTCCTCGATTCCGACCTCGGGGGCTCCACCAAGACCAGCGACTTCGCCAAAGGGCATCCGGAACGCTTCTTCCAGTGTGGTATCGCGGAGCAGAACATGATGGGCACCGCGGCCGGACTGGCAGTCTCCGGTAAGAAGGTCTTCGCATCGACCTTCGCTGTTTTTGCGACCGGCAGATGTTGGGACCAGATACGACAGTCGATCGCCTATCCGAACCTGGACGTGAAGATAGTAGCCACTCATTGCGGGATAAGCGTGGGCGGTGACGGTGCATCCCACCAGGCCTTGGAGGATGTGTCACTCATGCGCTCACTTCCGAACATGACAGTCATTTGCCCCGCCGACGCCAACGAGGCCTACAAGGCCACGGTGGCCATGGCGGAGCATTTTGGACCATGCTACATGCGCATGGGCCGAGCCGACTTCCCGGCCATCACCGGAGAGGATGATGATTTCACCATTGGCAAAGCTACCGTGCTCAAGAAGGGCAAGGATGTGACGCTTGTGGGAAGCGGGCAGATGGTTTCCGTGTGCCTGGATGCTGCTGATATGCTCAAGGATGATGGCATCTCCGCAGAGGTCATCAACATGTCCACGGTCAAGCCTTTAGACGCTGATACGCTGTTGGAATCAGCGGACAGGACGCGCTGCGTGGTCACCGCTGAGGAGCACAGCATAATCGGAGGTCTGGGATCTGCCGTGGCCGAGTGCCTCAGTGAGAACGGTAACCAACCACTGATACGCGTTGGGGTCCGCGACAGCTTCGGTGAGTCCGGAGAGCCGAACGAGCTTATGATCAAATACGGCCTGACCAAAGAGGACATTGTCTTCGCTGCCCGTAAGGCCATCGACCGTAAGCGCAAGAAGAAAGGATTCCTATGGAGGAAATAAGATGAAGATTTTCATAGACACCGCTAACATCGACAAGATCAAGGAGATATACAGCTGGGGAATAGTGGATGGAGTGACCACCAATCCCAGCCTGATAGCCAAAGAGGGTAAGGACCTCAAGACCGTGGTCACGGAGATCGCAGAGATCGTCGACGGCCCGATATCCGCGGAGGTTATCAGCCTGGACGCAGAGGGGATGTTCAATGAAGGTGTGGAGCTCTCGGAGATCCACCGCAACATCAACATCAAACTGCCGATGTGCATCGAGGGCCTGAAAGCTACGAAAGCACTATACAATGAGGGGATAGACGTCAACATGACGCTCATCTTCTCCGCCCAGCAGGCCCTTCTGGCCGCTAAGGCCGGTGCCCGCTACATCTCACCGTTCGTCGGGCGCCTGGATGACATCGGTCATGTGGGTATGGACGTGGTCTCGGAGATCATGGACATACTCGACAACTACGATTACGACACCGAGGTCATCGCTGCCAGCATCAGGCATCCCCTGCATGTTAGCCAGGCCGCATCCATTGGTGTGCACATAGCCACCATACCCTATGAGATCCTCAAGAAGATGGTCTCTCACCCCAAGACGGACGAGGGTATTGAGGCCTTCCTCGCTGACTATGAGAAAGTGAAGAACCTCTGAAAGAGATGCGATACGACGTCGTGGTTGCAGGCGGCGGTCCCGCGGGAAGCAGGGTCGCTGAGTTGCTTTCTCCCAACTGGGAGGTTGCCGTACTCGAAGAGCACGAGGTCAGCGGTCTACCTGTGCAATGCACAGGCCTTATCTCCCCGCGCGTTCTGAAATTGTGCGGAGTGGATCAGGTTCCCAAGAACGTCCTACATGGTGCGAGACTGCACTTTCCCGGCGGCAGGGACATATCCGTCCGTTCCTCGGAACCGAAAGGCGTGGTCATCGACCGTGCCCTACTCGACCAACAGATGGCCGAGAATGCCATTGACGCCGGGGCGGAATTCTTCTACAACCGCCGGTACCTGAAGCGCATATGGAACGGTGGCCATCGCCTCCACTACTGTGAGGACAATCAAATCGGCGAGATGGAATGTCGTCTGCTGGTCGGCGCTGATGGGCAGAACTCCCGGGTCGGCCGGGAGATCGGTGCCGGAGAACCGCGCGAGTGGGTACGAGGTTTGCAGGTCGACCTCCCCATCGAGGATGACTCCGACATGGTAGACATACACGTCGGCAACGAAGTGGCTCCTGGATTCTTCGCCTGGAAACTACCCTGCGGAGAGTTCACCAGAGTGGGCCTCTGTGTATCATGGGACAGCGGACCGCCATCCCATTATCTGAGAGCATACCTCAAAAAACTGGGACTGCAGGACGAGAAACCGATAGACAAGCACTGCGGTAAGATACCGCTAGGCGGCAGAGGACCCACCTATGCCGACGGCGTCATGCTGGTCGGCGATGCTGCGGGTCAGGTAAAGCCGGCATCGGGAGGGGGGCTGCATCCCGGCCTTCTATCGGCACGCTGTCTTGCCGAGACCGCTGATGCCTCTTTGAACCAAGAACGTACGGACGCGGCATTCCTAAAGAGGTATGAGAAGGCCTGGACCAAAGAGGTGGGCAAGGAACTCGCCCGCACCTATCGTCTGCGCCGGGTATTCACCGGTATGTCCGACCCCGACTTCGACAAGGCCGCAGCCCTAGTGGACCGTCCCGACATCCATGAGATCCTCAACTACGGGGATATAGACCACCCTGCGGAACTGGCCCCGCGTCTTCTGCGTAAATCGCCGGGACTGCTACGTTTCTCACCACGGCTCATCGCCGCCATGCTCTCGAGGTAGGGCATGCGCCTGGCCGTCGTACCCAATCATCGCGCCTCCGATATCATCCCTGACCTACTGGAGCGGGGCCTGGTCGTGAGGTCGGCCAAGATAAGCAAGTCTGAGAACGGTACGCTGGTACCGGTGAACGCTGAAGGAGAGGCCTATATCCTATCATTGGGCTTGGAAGTCATCGAAGGGGAGGTCCACGGCCGTAAGGACCAGAGTCCACAACAGATTATAGACCGCTCCCTCCCCCTCCCGGCGGAGCTGAAATCACTACTGCCGCAGAGATGGGAGTTCGTGGGAGATGTGGCCATAATAAGGTTGGATGAGCGCCTCAAGGCCTACGAGAAAGAGATCGGTGCGGTTTATGCCGAAGCCTTGGAGGTATCCTCGGTATGCGTCGACCGCGGTGGCATACACGGAGAACTGAGAAGACCCACGGTGGACCTGATACACGGCGAATCATCAGAATCCGTGCGTCTCGAGAACGGCATATTCTACAAACTGGACGTCAGGGAGTTGATGTTCGCTTCCGGCAACGTCGATGAGAGAGCCCGTATGGGCTCACTCGATTGCGGAGGTGAGACCGTTGTGGACATGTTCGCGGGAATAGGTTATTTCACCATCCCATTGGCCAAACACGCGGGTGCGGAATTGGTGTATGCATGCGAGAAGAATCCGCAGTCGTTCCGTTATCTGAAGGAGAACATCTCCCTCAATGGCGTGGAGGGGAAGGTGAGGCCGGTGTTGGGAGACAACCGCGACCTGCCCCTGGCTGGCGTGGCTGACAGGGTGATCATGGGATATGTCCGCGGTACGAGGGATTTCCTATGGAAGGGTTTCGATCTGGTCGTGCCCGGTGGCATGATCCATTTCCACGACACCTACCCGATCTGGGAGATGCCTCAAGCACTGGAGAGGGACATCGCCCTGGCGAGCGCGGGAAGAGAATATGTCATCGAGGACATCAGGGAAGTGAAGTCCTTCGCGCCCTCTGTATCGCACTATGTGGCGGACATAAGGGTCTATGGCTGAGGCGGCTGCTCCCCCGAGCCGGATGCCACTATCATATTGGCCAATGAGTCACGGTAAGCGTCGCCCTTGTCATCCATCATCGCCTTGGCGAACTGCTCCAGGTAGGTGGAGAACTCCACTTCTTCCTTATTGTACTGCCATGTATTGGAGGTCTCACCCACGGCACGGAGGAAGGCCAATCCGACGGCGCGATTGCGGTAACTGCGGGTCTCGGACTCCACGCTGCGCTTGACTGCTGCGGCTCCGCCGACCTTGAATACTCTGGCAAGATGGTCTGCATATCCGCCCACCTCGCCCAGGTCGCTGAATACCGGTATATCCGCCAATATCCCCTTCGCCTGCTGACGCATCACCGCCTCGGATACCGCTTTGTTGGGGTTCTTAACAGACACATCGCCCATCTCATCGAGGACTTCAGGCGAGGATGCGGCCAGTATCAGGGCATCATGGTGCTCAGGCCAAAGTTGATTGATGGCTTCGCTGACGCGGTCCCCTTTCACCAGGACCGCCACGAACTCTTTTTCCAGGAAACGCTGGAGTATGTCCTTCTCCTCATCGGAACCACGTAGGTCGTGGAGGAAGGTGTCCATGTCCCGACCGTAGTTACGGTCGCCTATCATGAGGACGGCGGAACCGGAGGACTTCATCTCATTGGAGCGTCGCTTGATGACCTCATCGATGAGTTTGCGGTCGCTCAGTTTGCCGCTGTTGTAGGCCTCGCGATGGTCGTCATCTATGCGGAAATCCGTCAACGACGGGTCATCCATATCGTGGAAGCTATGCACCACATGGACCTCAATGTCCTTCATCGGGCCAGGGGAGGTCATACGACTTATCATATGATGCATTATGTTTCGGTCGCCAGCGCAGGAGCGGCATATCTTGATCTTTCTTTGATCGTCGTTGAATGACAGTACCAGATGTCCACGTGATGATTCATGGGGGCAGGCGCCGTTCTCATCGAGTGTATAGGGGCTGGATGCCAGACGCTCCTCAATGTACTCGTCCGGGAATCCAGAGCGGTCACAGCACAGCACCCCGTCTTCCATAGAGTACATCCTCAGCTTCCTCTTCTTGCTGACGTCGGTGTAGGCGAGGAGGCTCATGTCCGGATCGTCGAAATACTGAACGCCGATGAGCTTGTCGTGCTTCACCTTCCCGCGGACGGCGAAAGATATGTCCCCAGAAGGCATTTTGGCGGTGGCGAGATAAGGTATCTTACCGGCGGCGGCCAGTGAGACCGTTCCGGCATAGGCTTTGACCAGAGCATCGGATCCCCGTGATGCGGCCTTGGCCAATTTCTCGGAGTTGTCTATATATGGAGCCATGGCCTTGATCTTCTTGAAAGACTTGTCGAAGTGGCAGCGGCGGCAGGAACCTATACAACGTGGCCTCAGCAGATCCGGGTCCTTGGCGAGGTCAACGGCCCTCTGCATGAGTTCCTTCTCCTGCCGCTTTGAGGTGTGTTTGGCACCTCTTATCTTAAGTCCTCGGGCCATTGGCGACAAATATTTCTCGCCTACCTAATACTTTGCTATAGCAATCAATAATTAGCACCCCATCCAATCCGGGCTCATGCCCCCGGCTCAGAGACGGGACCGTATCAGAAGAACACTGTCAGATTGGCCGTTTCTCATCAAAGGGCCGAGCGAACTGCTTGTGGACCTATGCGACATGGCTTTGATGCATGACAGCTACGTCAACGAGCTCCGTGACCGGGATCCGAGCAAGGGTTTGCGGGACAACGAGCGGCTGGAGTTCCTTGGCGACGCCGTTTTAGAGCTGGTCGTCAGGGAGCATCTGTTCCTCAGCAGCGAAATGCGTGAGGGCGATATGACCTTCGCCATGCAGTCACTGATTTCGAATGCTTCACTGGCCTACCGGCTGAGGGAGAGTCCGTTTGACCTTGAGTCCTTGGTCCTCACCGGTGATTGTCACAACGCACTCAGCGACAGGATGCTGTCCGGAGCCTTCGAGGCAATAGTCGGTGCCATCTATCTAGGCGCAGGACTGGCAACCGCACGTGAAGTCTGCAGAAGAATGCTTGAACTATCTTGAAAAATCATTCGGGGATGGTCATGACTATCTCCATAGAGGAGACGTTTGTGTGCTCGTCCTCCCCAATGGCCACCTCTTCGGTCGATATCTTGATATCTTCAATTACCGCATTCTGAAGGAATCTCCTTTGTGTGATTAGGGCTACGTCAACGGCACGGACGATGGCCTTCCCGCGAGCCTTTATGCTAACGCTTTGGTTACCGCTGTTGAACTGCGTTACAACCGCCAGCACGTAGTTCATGGTCGGCTTCTTTCCGATGAATACGACGTTGTCAGGTGGCATCGAGGACTCCGACTTAGAATATGGTCGCTCGGTTTTAAATCGGTTTCCCGTCGGCAGGCCTCAAAGTGCATCCACCACAGCGTAGATTATCCCCAGGGAGAACACCCATAGGAGGGGTATGACCACATAATAGAGGTCCTTGACCATCCTTATATCCGTCTCACCGTAGGCACGGTAGAGCTCCAAGAATATCAGTGTCACGATGAGGAAGAGGGCTATGGTCCCGCCCGCCACGCCGTCGGCGATCTCGGTCATCCAACCGAGTTCTGATGCTGGAACGTTAGGAGTGGCTATCATGACTATCTCTCCGAAAAACTAATTATTGTCTATTTAAAACCTTCCAGCTTGCCAAGAAGGTTCCGGAGGGGGTTCTGAAAAGCATTTAGTATTGTACACCTCAATCGAATCATGTTAAACATGAATTTTGAAGATGTCGCCAAGGCAATTGAGTCCATGGATATCCGTGGTGCGGGACGCATCGCCCGTGCTGGTGTGAAGGCCATCTGCGATGTGGCTTCGGAATCGACAGGGGACCTTGAGACCCTGCTATCGGAATTAGAGGCGGCCAAGGTCCGCATACTGGCTTCCCGGCCGACCGCCATCTCACTCTGGAACGGAGTCCAGGCCGCGATGCATGGCATAGACGGGATGAACAGCCCCGAGGATGTCAAGGCCAAGGTAATGGCCAATTCCGAGGCTTTCATCCTGCGCTCTGAAAAGGCCATGGAAACCATCGGCCGTATCGGTGCCAAACGCATCAGGGACGGAGACACGGTGCTGACGCATTGCAACAGCCACGCCGCCCTCAGCGTCATCAAGGAAGCCCACCGGCAAGGTAAGAAGCTTAAGGTCATCGCCACCGAGTCCCGACCATGGCGGCAAGGCATCATCACCGTCAACGAGCTCACCGAGGCCGGTGTGCCTGTGACCATGATCGTGGACAGTGCCGTAAGGAGTGTCATGCGGTCGGTGGACCTTGTGCTTGTGGGCGCTGACACGATAACATCCAGCGGCGTCCTGATAAACAAGATCGGAACGTCACAGATAGCATTGATAGCTAATGAGGCCAGGGTGCCATTCCTGGTATGCAGTGAGACTTACAAGTTCTCCCCCCTATCCTTGTTCGGCGACCTGGTCGAGATAGAGGAGAGGGACCGGAAGGAGATAATCGGTGACGCCAAGGTACCGGACAGTGTGAAGGTCCGTAACCCTGTCTTCGACGCCACCCCTCCCGAGTACATCGATTCGATAGTGACGGATATCGGAATGATACCTCCATTCGCAGCATATGAGGTGATTGTGAAGATTCTCGGTCACGACTTTATATTCGAAAACAGAGAGTGAAAAACATGCAATATTCCGAGCGATACCTCCATATTGGAGAGAAGATAGACATGGATTCCCATGTCATCTGCAAATACCGTATAAAGACAGACAAGATGTCAATTGAGGAGGCGGCAGCGGCCATCGCCACCGAGCAGTCCACCGGCACCTGGACGAATCTGGTTACCCTCAAGGAAGACATATTTGAACGCTATGGCGCCAAGGTCATCGGGCTGGAAGGCAATGTGGCGACCATAGCCTTCCCGGATGAGGATTTCAGCATCGATATCGGCGGTGTGCCTCAGATACTGAGCATCATCGCCGGCAACCTGTTCGGCCTCAGCGACCTGCAGGGGGTGAGGTTGGAGGACGTGATCTTCCCCAAGAGCATCCTGGAGCAGTACAAGGGACCGAAATATGGGATCGATGACCTGCGCAAGCGGGTGAATCGCCCCGATAAGCCTTTGGTGGGGACTATCGTCAAACCCAAGATAGGCCTCTCCCCCAAAGAAACCGCCGATTACATACTGGAATGCGGCCGCGGAGGTCTGAGCAACAGCAAGGACGATGAGACCCTGGTGGACCAGGTGTTCTGTCCCATCGAGGACCGTACGGTGGCGATCGCCGAGGCCATAGACACCCTCCGTCAGGAGGGCCACCACTTGATTCACGCCATAAACGTCAGTACCTCCGGGCACCGCATCGTGGAACTGGCGGAGAGGGTGCAGGAACTGGGGGCGTCACAGATAATGGTCGATGTCCTCACCTCCGGCTTTGCTGCCGTGCAGGCTCTGGCCGAGGATCCTTCCATCAAGCTCCCGGTCCATGTGCACCGTACCATGCATGGCGCCATGACGCGCAACCCGGATTTGGGTATAGCCATGTTACCCATCACCAAATTGGTGAGGATGTGCGGAGGAGATGCCCTGCACATCGGCACTATGGGAGTGGGCAAGATGAGAGGCACCTGTCAGGAGGACGTGATGAACCGTGATGCCTGTATCGATGACTCCGTCCCATTCCGTCGCGTGATGCCGGTCTGCTCCGGTGGTCTGCATCCCGGAATGGTCAAGAAGCTGGTTGACATTGCCGGTAATGACTCACAGATACAGGCGGGCGGCGGAGTCGCCGGACACCCGGCTGGCATCCGTGGAGGGGCGATGGCGATGGCCCAGGCGGTCGATGCCGCCTACATGGGCGTGGAATTGATCGAGTACGCGCGCGAGCATCCCGAGCTGGCGGCGGCATTGGAGAAATGGGGATCCGTATGAAATTAAAAGTCAAGTATTTCGATGTCGACACCTTGGAGAACGAGGTCATTCTGCATGAGGAGGACTGCGTCGAGCTAGGCGTCCAAGAGATGGACAGGGTCAAGATAATGACCGGTACCGAGACGATGGTGGCCATCGTGGAGCGCAGTGACAGCGTCCTCAAGAGGGGCGAGATCGGCCTCATGAAGGACACCTTCAATGGTCTGAAGGTCAAGCAGGGTGACGAGGTGGTCGTGAGTTACGCTCCTAAACCGGAGTCCGTGCGTCATATCCGTGCCAAGATGGACGGCAAGGTGCTGAACAAGGACGCTATAAACGCTATCATACAGGACATCGTTGAGTTCCGTCTGTCCAACATCGAGGTCTCTGCATGGTTGACCGCCCTGTACATCAACGGCATGAACCTGGAGGAGATCGCGGCAATGACCAACGCCATGGTCAAGACCGGCGATGTCCTAACTTTCGACCGGGGGCCGGTGTTCGACTTCCATAGCGTCGGCGGTGTGCCCGGAAACAAGATCACCCCCATCGTGGTGTCGATAATCGCCGAGGCGGGACTTCTTATCCCCAAGACCTCGTCTAGGGCCATAAGCAGTGCCGCAGGGACATCGGACTTCGTGGAGGTCTTCTGTGATGTGGACATCGATGCTTTACGCCTCAAGGAGATCACCGAGACCATCGGCGGGGCGTTCACATGGGGAGGCTCGATAAATCTGGCACCCGTGGATGATATCGTCATCAAGGTGGAATATCCGCTTTCGATAAACCCCCGCGCACAGATGTTGGCATCCATCATGAGCAAGAAGAAGGCCATCAGTGCCGACTTCCTGTTGATCGACCTTCCCACCGGAGAGGGCACCAAGATATCCAATGTGGAGGAGGCCCGTGCCTACGCCCGGGACTTCATGACTCTGGGAGACATGCTGGGAATGCATGTGGAGTGCGCGATAACCTATGGCGATCAACCTGTGGGTTCGGCCATCGGCCCTGCATTGGAGGCTAGAGAGTGCATCCGTATCTTGGAGGGAAACGCGCACCCCTCCAGCGTGGTGGAGAAGGCCTGCGAGTTGGCGGGCATGATACTGGAGATGGGAGGGCATAACAACGGTGCCCGCAAGGCCCGGGAGATATTGGCCTCCGGAGCGGCATTGAAGAAGTTCCGTCAGATAGTCGCCGCCCAGAATGGGAACCCGGAGTTGACCTCGGAAGACATCAAGCTCGGAGAGTACACATTCGACTTCCAGGCCTCACGGTTCGGTTACGTCAACGGCATCAGGAACAAGGACCTGGTGGTCGTGGCCCGTGCCGCCGGTTCACCGCACGACAAGGGCGCCGGCATACTACTGCACAGCAAGAAGGGGCATAGGGTCGAGCATGGGGACACGTTGTTCACCATCTACGCTGACAACGAGGCCAAGCTGCAGAGGGCCGTCGACACTGCCAAGCGCCTGCAACCGATGACTATCGAAGGTATGCTCATAACGAAGATCCCCGGCGGTGTGCCTCAGCTCTGAGACGCTGGACCGCTATGGCCTCCTCCATGGAGAGGCGGCCATGGGCCACCTCCTCCGCCAAGGATGTGCTGATGGTCACATCACCGCTCAGTCGACGGCTTACCCGTTGGATTTCACGCAGCGAACCCGCAGAGTGATGTACGTCTGGCACCGTATCGAGCATTTCACCCTCACATCGGGCGATGGTCTCAGCGGCATCTATGTGGTCGGTGGAGCACTTGCCGCTGGTGCGGCTCTCATCCACCACCTGAACCACATCCACCAGAGCGAATAATGAACGGATGCATCGGTCACGATTGACAGGGTCGCCGTGGCCTATGCGCAGGACCGTCCGTGATGGTGAGACGGCATCCATGGTCGAAGATACAAGCGGATAAAGGCCCTCAGGCCTAGAAACGGTTCCAGAATCGATCGTCTGACCACGGAGCACCATGGCGAACCCGGACTTCATGCCCGGGTCCACACCGATCACCAGAGTGCCTCCCTGCGAACCATCCCTCATGCTCAGGGCCTTCATGACCGCTGACCGGGCATCGCTGTCGCTCACCGTGCGCGGGAAAGATGTCAGCACCGTTTCGCATGGAGCGCATATCAGAACTGAGACGCTTTCAGGCACCGGTGAGCCTAAGGGAACGGAGATGAATATCTCGTTCCTCTCCCGCAGTATGCGGATCAGATCATGATAGAGGGCGAAGTCCTCAGTGGATATGGCGATGGGTCCGTCCATCTCCACTTCATCGGAAAAATGGGATAAAGTGTTTGCTCACTTGCGGAAGAGGTTGTCGAGTATGCCACCCTTGTGGCCGTCCTCGCCGTCCAACTTACGCAATAGCTCCTTCTCCTGGCTGCTCAGTTTCTTCGGCACTTGGATCCGGACCCTGACGAACTGGTCGCCACGTGGTCCTCCTCCCATGCGGGGCAGTCCCTGGCCAGGCATACGTAGCACGGTGTCGACCTGCGTTCCAGCGGGTATCTTCAGCAATGCGTTGTCCCCCTGTATGGTCGGCACCTCCAGCTCGGCACCCAAAGCGAGTTTGGGATAACTGGTGGTCAGATCCAACCAGAGGTTTGAACCGTCGCGACGGAAGATCTTGTGCGGCTTCACGTGGATGACCACGAAAAGGTCACCCGGAGGTCCGCCCAGAGCTCCGGCGTCCCCTGCCCCAGGCACGCGGAGACGAGTCCCCTCCTCCACACCGATGGGGATGTTTATGGTTATCTTGGAGCTCCGTTGCTGTTTGCCAGCACCATTACATGAGGGGCAACGTTCCTTGTAAGTCCGTCCCTCTCCCTGACATCGGGGACAGGCGGAGACGGAAACGAAACGGCCGAAGCCGGAGTTGCGGATGGACTGTACCTGTCCGGCACCGCCACACTCACCACATGTCTGCACATCGCCATCCTTACCGCCGGTTCCTTTGCAGTCATTGCACTGCACGGTGTGCGGCACATCGATCTCCTTGCTGAGCCCTTTGAAGGCATCCTCCAAGGTGACTTCTATGTCATAACGGAGCGAGTCCCCTTGCCGCGGACCCCGGGAACGGCGTTGTTGCCCGCCGCCTCCGCCGAAGAACATGTCGAAGATGCTGCCTCCGAACCCTCCCGTGCCTCCGAAGATATCGCGGAGGTCTTCGAAGTGGGAGAAGTCGTCCCAGGTGAACGAACCACCGCTGAAGCTACCCGACAGTCCGGCGTGTCCGTACTGGTCGTAGACCTTGCGCTTCTCTTCGTCGACCAGGACCTCGTACGCCTCGGATATGGTCTTGAACTTCTCCTCGGCTACGGTCTTGTCCTCGGTCGTCACATCAGGGTGGTACTGGCGGGCCAGTTTGCGGTAGGCCTTCTTGATCTCGTCCTTGGTGGCCTCACGCTCCAGGCCCAGCACCTGGTAATAGTCCTCAGGCATGATACCTACTCTTCATCATCGACGATCTTGTAGTCGGCATCGACGAAGTCCTCGCCACCAGGAGCCTGTCCTCCGGCGGGACCGGCCTGCTGCTGATCCTGAGCCATCTCACTGTAGATGCGCTGCGATATCGGACCCATGGCCTTGAACACCGCTTCGGTCTTCTCCTTGATCTTGTCCAGGTCCTCTTCGTCCTTGGCCTTCTCCAGCTCGTCTATCGCTGCTTCGACCGTCTTGCGCTCTTCATCGCTCACCTTGTCGCCGAGCTCCTCTAGGGAACGGCGGGTGGTGTAGACGGTGGTGTCAGCTTGGTTGATGGTCTCGATGCGCTCCTTGCGGGCGCGGTCCTCGTCGGCGAACTGCTCCGCCTGGAGGACCATGGCATCTATCTCCTCTTGGGTCAGCTTGTTGGAGGTGCTGATGGTTATCTTCTGCTCCTTGCCGGTACCCTTGTCCTTGGCGGAGACGTTGATTATGCCGTTGGCATCGATGTCGAAGGTGACCTCGATCTGCGGGATGCCACGGGGGGCGGGCGGGATGCCGTCGAGCATGAACCTGCCCAACGATGTGTTGCCGGCGGCCATCTCCCTCTCCCCTTGGACGACGTGTATCTCCACCGAGGGCTGGTTGTCAGCGGCGGTGGAGAACACCTGGGTCTTGCGGGTGGGGATGGTGGTGTTCCTCTCGATCAGTTTGGTCGCGATGCCTCCCAGGGTCTCGATGCCGAGGGACAGCGGTGTGACGTCGAGGAGGAGCACGTCCTTGACCTCGCCGGATATGACCGCCGCTTGGACCGAGGCGCCCATGGAGACGCACTCCATGGGGTCGATTCCACGCTGGATCTTGGGGCCGACGATACCCTCGACGAACTTCTGCACGATAGGCATCCGGGTGGGACCGCCCACCAGGATTATCCTCTTGATGTCCTCGTACTTCAGGCCCGAATCCTTGATTGCTGTGGACATGGACACGCGGCACTTCTCCACGATCGGATGGACAAGGTCCTCGAGCTTGGAGCGGGATATCTTCTGGGTCAGATGCTTCGGACCGCTGGCATCAGCGGTTATGAAGGGTAGGTTGATCTCTGTCTCCTGAGTGGTCGACAGCTCTATCTTGGCCTTCTCACAGGCCTCGCGCACCCTCCACAGGGCCATGTTGTCCGTCGACAGGTCGATGCCGGACTCATTCTTGAAGCTGGATAGGACGTGGTTCACCAGCGCCTCATCCATGTCGGAGCCGCCGAGGTTGGTGTCACCACTGGTGCTGAGAACCTCGAACACACCGTCGCTGAACTCCATCACGGTGACGTCCAGGGTACCGCCTCCGAAGTCGAAGACCATTACCTTCTGCTCTTCAGAGCCTTTGTCCAGGCCATAGGCCAGGGCGGCAGCGGTGGGCTCGTTGATTATGCGGATGACCTCGAGACCGGCTATGGCGCCGGCATCCTTGGTCGCCTGCCTCTGATTATCGTTGAAGTAGGCGGGGACGGTTATGACCGCCTTCTCCACCTTCTCGCCGAGGTAGGCCTCGGCATCGGCCTTGATCTTCTGCAGGATGAAAGCCGATATCTGCTGTGGGGTGTACTCCTTGCCGCGGACCTTGACCTTGTGGTCGGTCCCCATCTTGCGCTTGATGTTCTTGATGGTCCCGTCTGGGTTGGTGACCGCCTGACGGCGGGCAGGCTCGCCGACGAGGAGCTGTCCGTCCTCAGTGAAGGCCACATAGGACGGGAAGGCTTTGCCGCCCACGCTGGTTCCTTCGGCACTGGGTATCATGCTGGGCCTTCCGCCCTCCATTATCGCTGCAGCGGAGTTGCTTGTTCCGAGATCTATTCCTATTACACGTGACATATTCACTCACCTTCTCCATTTTTCTTTGTTGCGTTGGTAACTTTGACCTTCGCACATCTTATAACCCTCGGTCCGAG
>SKHQ01000005.1 GCA_007116915.1 Candidatus Methanomethylophilaceae archaeon | reverse complement strand
TGGATTACGTTTCCGGTGCTGACTTGCACTTGATCGGTAACGAACTGGACATGGTAGGCCAGGATGATTTGAACCGCATGAAGATGATCAGGTGCTATCGCGGCATCAGACACGAGACCAGACACAAGGTTCGTGGCCAGAGGAGCAGATCCAACGGCCGCAAGGGTCTGACCCTCGGTGTCAGCAGGAAGAGGCGGTGATTTAGATGGGAGATCCTAAGAAACCCCGCCGCTCCTACGACACCCCATCCCACCCTTGGCAGGGTGAGAGGATAAAGGCTGAGCACGAACTGGTCCGTACCTACGGTCTGAAGAACAAGAGAGAGTTCTGGAAAGCCCAGACCATGCTCAGGAGCCTCCGTGGACAGTCCAGGGAACTCCAGGCCCGTCTCAGGGCCGGCGAGCACCAGGCATCCATCGAGACTGAGAAGCTCCTTAGCAAGTGTGCCCGTTTGGGCCTACTGCCCATGGACGGATCAACGCTCGATGACGTTCTGACTCTTAACGAGGAGAAGATTCTTGACCGTCGCCTACAGACGTTGGTCGTCGTCAAGAACCTCGCCAACACTCACAAACAGGCTCGGCAGATGATCGTGCACGGCCATATATTCATGGACGACCGCAGAGTCACTGTCCCCAGCTACATTGTGAAGAGGGGCGAAGAGTCCTCTATCGAGTACAATCCGTCTTCACCGTTCACCGATGACCTTCACCCGATGAG
The DNA here is from genome assembly GCA_007116915.1 of Candidatus Methanomethylophilaceae archaeon. Classification (GTDB taxonomy): domain Archaea; phylum Thermoplasmatota; class Thermoplasmata; order Methanomassiliicoccales; family Methanomethylophilaceae; genus PWHV01. Next base: position 7,322 of record SKHQ01000005.1, on the reverse strand, counting down.
GAACCTGGGTAACAACGGTCGCTCCGCGCCCGTTCCAGAACCTATCGAGGAAGTCGTCGCAGAGGCTGATGGCAAAAAGGAGGAGTGAATATGTCCAACAGTGCTAAGTGGGGCATAGCTAACATCTATGCCAGCTACAATAACATACTGATCACCCTTACCGACATCACCGGTGCCGAGACCATAACCAAGGCCACCGGCGGAATGGTGGTCAAGCAGGCCAAGGACGAATCGTCACCCTATGCCGCCCAGAAGGCGGCAGAGCGTGTAGCGGACATCGCCAAGGAGAAGGGCATCGTGGGTATCCACGTCAAGGTCCGTGCTCCTGGCGGCAACAAGTCCAGCTCCCCCGGCCCCGGTGCCCAGGCAGCCATCCGTGCCCTTGCTAGGGCCGGAATGCGCATAGGCCGCATCGAGGATGTCACTCCAGTACCTCACGACGGTACCAAGAAGAAGGGCGGACGCAGAGGCCGCAGGGTGTAGAGGCGACTGTCATGCAGATCGAGATCATCGAAATGGAGGAGACCAAATGCCGGTTTCTACTCAAGGATTCATCCCATTCGGATGCCAATGCCTTGCGTAGGACCTTGATCTCCGACATCCCTAAGATGGCCATAGACCAGGTGGAGTTCCACCTCGGTCCGATCATGGCCGACGGAAAGGAGTACGAGAGCGTCACCCCGTTGTTCGACGAGGTGGTCGCTCACAGGCTGGGATTGGTCCCCATACCGACCGACCTCGAGCTCATGAGCTTCAGGGACGTATGCGTCTGCGAGGGCGAGGGATGCCCCAACTGTATAGTGATGTACTCCCTCAACAAGATAGGCCCCTGCACCGTTTACTCTGGAGACCTCCTTCCCCTCGGTCACGAGGCGTTCAAGGTCAAGGATCCCTTGATCCCCATCGTAACCCTGAGCGACGGCCAGGCCGTACTTATCTACGCCATAGCGGAGATGGGGACTGCGGTCAGGCATGTCAAATGGCAGGCGACGACCGGGGTTGGTTACAAATACCTCCCCATAGTCTCAATCGATGAGGCCAAGTGCGATCAGGGACTGCAGTGCGTTACGCGTTGCCCCCGCAAGGTCTTCGACGAAGTTGACGGAAAGCCCGTAGTATCCCGTGTACTGGACTGCAGCCTCTGCAACACCTGCGCGGAGGACTGCGACCAGCAGGCCATCGAGGTCTGTTCTGACCCCAATCAGTTCGTCTTCAACTTCGAGACTGATGGATCGATGACCTGCGCCAAGGTTCTGGAAGTCGCCCTCACGATCCTCGAAGCCAACTTCGAGGACTTCGGCGAGATGGCCGCCTCCCTGCAGGCTTGAACGGAAAACCCTTTCAACAATCCCCTTTACCCGTTTTTCCTTTTGAACTCACATGAAATCTGTGAGTTTGCACTTGCGTACCTTGTCATTGTCGAAAAGGGATGCCATGCTCATCTCCAGAACCTCGATGCGCTGGCGGGTGTATTCGGAAAGTCCGTAACGCTCACCCATCTCCTTGGATACGGCGAGGTACTTCTTCACGCTGGCCTCATGTACCGTCAAGGTGAGACCGTTTCCGCAGCGGCACTTGCCTGCCAGAGGGATACGACGATAACTCTCGCCGCACTTGGTGCATCTGAGCTTCTGTGCCGAGAATGAGCGCAGGTTGCCCACCATATCGGGGAGGAAATGCTTGTCTATGACCCGGGTGACCACGTCCTTCTCGTCAACGGCACGGATCTTCCGACCGAGTTCAAGCTGCCCGTACATCTTATCCATCATCGTCTCCAAGGTGGTGTACTTGGAATGATAGGGGCCTTCGGCGATATCGTTGGTGTCGTGGGTGAAACCGATACGTTCGAATTGGAGGCTACTTCCGATACGTCCCCCGACCATATCCATCATCCCTTCGATCTCACGAGGGTGCTTGTATTCGCGGGCGGCGTGGTAGAGCTCCAAGGGATAATGGGAAAGACAATCCACATTATGAGCCTCCTTGTCAACCTCATCAGGGTTGAGTCGGGTGGTCAGGACAAGGGGGGCATCCATGAGTCCGCCCCTGCGGTCCGGTAAAAACAGACGGGAGAAGTTTATCAGCCCGTCCAGAAGCAGAATTATACTGTCTTCGTCGCCGTCACAGTTACGGCGTTTGGCAGCATGGAAGAAAGGGTGTGCATACCCGCCGCTGGCAGGCATGAAACCGATTATCCTTGTCAGCACTCCGCCGGATGTATGAGGGGCGAGTCCGATTCCCACATGACCTATCAGATCGTTACGGCGTTTTGCGTTGTAGAATGGTTCCAGACCATAGAATGATACTAGTAGCTCATCCATGAAATCAGCCACTTGGACCATGTAGTCGCCGCATCCTACGGAAGGAATGAAATCTTGGACTCTCAGTTCGCAGAGCTGCTCGGCGTCGGTCAGAGGAACTCCGTGCATGTCCTCCTCATATCCCAACTCGATAGCCCTCTCGACGCTCAGCCCGATCTCGCGGGGACGGAAGTGGGTGATGGGGAGGTCGGTCATGTCAAAACGTATGGTGCCGTCTTTGAACACAAAGACCTCGTGCTTAGCGCGGAGAATTCCTTTCTCCAACGGTTCAGGCACCTTCTCCTTCGAGGTCAAGGCCTGTACCCCTTTCACTTCAGGAGCATTGGTTATGCCTAGAACCTTGAGCGCCCGTGAGAAGTCCTCCTCAAGTTTCACGCTCATCTTCGGTTTGCGCTCGAAGGCACGGGAGTCACTGGACACCGATGTCCTGGAATCGCATTGTGGACAGGTTATCAGGTAAGTGGTGATGTTGCATCCTTGGCAGCGGCGCATGCCTAGATCGATCTTGAAGCTACCCGCCTCTCCATTGGTGGGACGGGTCTCACGGACCTTTGCCAGGGCGGTGCTCATAAGTCTCTGTGAACCGCCCTCCATGCCGATGGGGAAAAGGGAATGGACCGGAGGATTCATCTTGCGTTCCTTGGCCTTCTCCGGTCGGGCCATGCGGGAGCCGATCCGAGTCACCGCCCTCGGCCTCACCTGGACGCCCATGGCATCGGACACCGCCTGCAATGCATCCTGGCCATCGAAATCGCCTACGGCCTGTAACCCATGATCACCTGATTCGATAGCCAACCCTTTGCAGAGGGGAGCGGCATACCTTTCGATATGGACCTTTCCTTCGACCACCCGGTGCAATGCGCCCAGAGACTCCAAGGTCCTCTTCGTTTTCGACTCCAACGGCATCACCAGAGTTTCGTCGGCCATTGTCGCGGTGGAGAGGATGTGTTCACGTAACTGTTTCAGATCCTCGAGGTCAATATCGGACCAGAAGAGGTTGTGACTAGGATGCAGAGGAACTCCGTACTCCCTGCTCATCTCCAAAGCCTCTTTGAATGATACCGACTCCCAATCAGCGGGCGTCTTCCCACAGGCGGCTTTCAGCTCCTCGTGGTGCCATTCCAAACAATAACCCACAGGCACCAAGGGATGGTTATTCTCGGAGAACTCACCGAATGGTATCAGCATCTCACCGATGTCCACCAGCTCGGCTATCGAGTCTCGGACCTCCATCACCTCCTTCACAGTGTTGCATTGGACGAGATCGCCGTTATTCAGCAGGAGTACTGGACCCTCTATAGAATCGCAAGGTGTTACGGCACCGGCCTTGCCAGGCCTTTCTATCTTGATCTGTGTGCCGATGGCGGGAAACTCGTCCAAGGCATACATGGATGCAGGGCTGATGGCTATCGCCGCCAGACCGCAAGTCCTACCACGGCCATATCGCAGACGGAATCCGCCCGGTCTCGAGGGATGACCAAAAATCGGTCTGCCGGCGACGATATCCTTGAGGTATTTGTCAGCGGGCTTCACCTTTGAACTCAGATCGTCCTCGTCACCACCCTTGGGAGCTAGGAGACCGTCGATGAACCCCCAACCACCGATGCCCAAAGCGTTAACGTGCTTCTGGATCTTGGCCGCCTTCTGACACAGCCCCTCGGCTATGACCAGACATGCACCGCCACGGACGCGGTTCGTCTCTATACGGGGAAGGTCCCGGAACCCGGAGATCTCCGCCTCCTCAGTGCCTTCACCGTCGATGCAGACGGGGCAGTTCTTCACTATCAATTCAATCTCATTGCCACTGGGAGAGTACTGGAGATGTTGGCACTGTTTATAGAGCGGTATCTCCTCATGGAAACGGGATACCTCCTGCGAGGTCGGCATGTATTCGCCGATCCTCAGTTCACGGCGCACAACGTCACCGATAAGAACACTCATGGCCTGCCCGGTACCTCCGGCAGCGCGGATGGGTCCCGCGAAAAGTAATGCCAAGTACTCCGTTCCGTCAGCATTCTTTCCTATCTTGACCGACGCTATCCCTTCGAGAGGGGCGACAAGAATACCTTCAGTGAGAACGGCGAGTCCGACCCTGACCGCTCGGTCTATGGCCTCCTCGCGTGTTTTGGCAGGACGGGTGGCTATCTCCTTGGCTATCAGGAGGGAGACCACCTCACGGTTGCCATGCTCCAGACTGAGTTCCCTTATCCTCTCCGCCACTCCTTCGACGTTCCAATCGGCGAGGAGTTTCTCGACCCGGGATGCCAGGTCCTCTGCCTGTGGTATCTCTATCTTTATCTCGGGGTCTTTACCACGGCCCCTGGCCCTACGGGCCACACTGTAACAAGCCTCGGTTCTTGCGGCCAGGTCCTGGAAATAACGCTCCATTCCCTCGCTGCAGGCCACGCGCCTCATGATTCGTTGACTTCCTCCTTCTGAGCTATCTTCAGCAACTCCTCATTGAGAAGCTGTCTGAGCTCCTCGACGCCAGTGCCCTCCTTGGCGGAGACACGTAGCGGTTCATCACCTGGAGGTGATATATCAGCCTTGGACTCCACGACCAATATGGGAACCTTGGGGAAACCTTTCTTGATGGAGTCCAACAACGCCATCTGTTTGTCCAATGAGTATCCGCAGGTCTCGGAACGGTCGATAAGGAACACCATGACATCGGTGAGATACTGTAAAGCAAGCACCGCCTGCCTCTCTATGTCGTTCCTTTCCTCCAGTTTCCGGTCTAAGAGACCAGGGGTGTCGATGATCTGGAACTTTCGCCACCGGTATTCGGTGTGACCGACCACTATGCCTTTGGTTGTGAACGGATAGGGGGCGATCTGCGGAGTGGCGTTGCTGAGTGCGGTTATCAACTGGCTCTTCCCCACATTAGGGAAACCAGCTATGACCGCGGTGGGCACCGACGGATCGACCGAGGGGAGATGCCTCATGGCGTTCCTGGCCCGGTTGACATTCTCTAGATCGTCACCGACCTGCCTTATCACAGAGGAGAGTCTCCCGTAGAAACCGCGCCGCAGGGATTCCACACGGGCTATGTCCTGGGTACGCCTAATCATCGCCAGGTAACCGTTCTTCAACCTCTCGGTCCGGTAGGCGGCCCAAGAAAGGGCGCCTAATGAATGTTTAAGTGAATCGAGTCCCACGACAAGGTCCACAAGCTGTGGGAAGAAGTCCTCGGTCTTCTCCAGTTTAGGGAATGCCCTGAGATAACTGTCCAGGGTGCTTATCACAATGTCCCCGGAGGCGGTAATCTTCGCCAAGGCGGTCTTCTTCTTAGTGTCCAATGGACTGTTACCTTCCTTACGGATCTTGGAGGCGCGGTGGAAGGCCTTGTCCATTAACTCCTGCGCCGTAAGGACTGTAGGTATCCTCCGCTGCTGGTCAAGCATATTATGCGATAATGCGTTCTCCGTTTAAACCTATCATTCTATCAGGGCGGTTGTAACAGATGGAAGGTAAAGAATACAAGAGTCCGGCACTCACTGTGGACGGAATCGTGGTTGAGGATGGGAAGATCCTTCTGATCAAGAGAGGCAACAGACCATTCCAAGGGACCTATGCATTACCAGGTGGTTTTGTCGACTACGGTGAGACGGTAGAGGATGCGGTGAAACGTGAGATGGTAGAGGAGACTGGGCTTATCACGGAAATATCGCATCTGTTGGGAGTTTACTCCGATACCTCCCGAGATCCAAGAGGCCATACGGTGAGCTTGGTTTATGTTTTGAAGGTTAATGGAGGCATCCTCAGTGCCGGGGATGATGCCGCAGAGACGGTTTGGTTCCCATTGAACAAACTTCCTGAGCTGGCATTCGACCATGCAAAGATAGTGGATGATTTCCGGCGATCGATAGATTACTAGATTTTTTCGTGAAAGAAGATGCATCCAATGGAAGCTAAGTTGGAAAATAACAACGACCGAATTGAATCGGCCTGATGACGACGTTTAGTGAAAGCGATTGATAGTTCAGGATGTCTTTGGTTATTATTCCTGATAGTGAAAGGATTGTGCGATCATTTCACTATCATAACGGGACAATGGGCATGATGTGCTATCTTCTGGCTGACGCTTCCGAGTACAACGCCTGACAATGAACCCAACCCACGGCTGCCAACGATTATCAGGCCAGCATTGACCTTCTCCCTTATTTTCAGAATCTCAGTCGCAGGGTCGCCTATCGCAACCTCCAACTCGTAGTCAACACCGGACTCCTTAAGCATCTCCAAGGTGTTTTTCGATATGGTTTTGGCATCCTCGATTAGTAGAGAGTGCACATCGAAATCAGCTTTAACCAACCTTGTCTGGGATGGAGGGTTGGGTGAGATGTATGTAATTATGAGTGAGGCACCGTCTATTAGTTTGAAAAGACCTATGGCCGATTCGGCAGCTCGCCTAGCGTTATCTGATCCGTCTATTGCAAGCAAAATCTTCTTAAACATGATAATATCCATCCCGAAGAAGCCAGACCCATCGTTAGAGGACTTCGGTTGCTTGAAAATAGTTACCCGCGTATAAATAACCATGTTGGAGTGTGAATTAGAGTTGAGTCCTCGATTGAAGGTTTAAATGACAAATCTATAAATACACTCTTAAGATTGGCTCGAACTTAATGGCTGGAAAACTTGTTGGAAGGCCATCATTAGAGGATATCCTGTGGATTTCAATAATATTTTATCAACCGCTAACATCAAGAGAAATTGGTTCTCAAATGTCAGAGCAGACACCCTTGCCGGAATAACGGTCGCTTTGGCCTTGATCCCGGAGGCGATAGCGTTCTCATTGATCGCGGGTGTTGACCCCATGGTCGGTCTTTACGCCTCTTTCTGCATCGCAGTGGTGATAGCTTTCGCAGGAGGGCGCCCCGGTATGATATCGGGAGCCACGGGGGCAATGGCCCTAGTCTTCATAGTCCTTGTCAGGGACCATGGCCTCGAATATCTGCTCGCAGCCACAATTTTGACAGGATTCCTGCAGTTGGTTTTGGG
>SKHQ01000079.1 GCA_007116915.1 Candidatus Methanomethylophilaceae archaeon | reverse complement strand
GCAAACTCCTGGTCCTGGGCAATGAGGCCATAGTCAGAGGTTGCATAGAGGCAGGAGTGGCTTTCGCTTCCACATACCCTGGGACGCCCTCCTCTGAGATAGGTAACACCTTGCAGAAGATAGGTCAAAAGGCAGGCGTCTACTTCGAGTTCTCCACCAACGAGAAGGTTGCATTAGAGGCCGCAGCAGCAGCAGCTGCAGCAGGTGTCAGATCCTTCGCTTTCATGAAACATGTGGGTGTGAACGTCGCCGCCGACCCGATCATGACGCTGGCGTATTCGGGCGTTGATGGCGGGATGGTCATTCTGACTGCTGACGACCCATCATGCCACAGCTCACAGAATGAACAGGACAACCGCTACTATGCCACCTTGGCACTCCTGCCGTTGTTCGAGCCTTCAACACCTGCCGAGGCCAAGGAGATGCTAAAGGAGGCCTTCAACGTCTCCGAGGAGCTGAAATCCCCGGTCTTCTTCCGGACGACTACCCGTGTGAACCACGCCCGTGGCGTCATCGAGCTGACCAAGCCGGAGAGGATGCCTACGAGGGGCAAGTTCGTAAAGGATGCCTGCCGTTTCGTGAACATACCCGCTTTCGCCAGGATGAATCGATTGAAGCTGCTGGAGAGGAACGAGGCAGCCCGCAGGATATCCGAATCATCACCATACAACACAATCGAAGGGGATGGACAGGTCGGTGTGATAACATCCGGCGTCTCCTACACCTATGCCAAAGAATGGATGGAGGACGTCTCGATCCTGAAGTTGGGAATGACCAACCCCCTGCCTGAGGACCTGATAGCCAAATTCATCCGTGATAAGGACATGGTCATAATAGTCGAGGAACTGGAACCATATCTGGAGGACCAGGTCCTCCGTGTCGCCAGACAGAACGGCATAAGCACTCCGATATTCGGTAAGCGCACCGGCCACATGCCCCGGGCCTTTGAATACAACCCGGACGTTATATCCAACATCGGCATAGTCCCCGTGAGGGAGGGTAAGGAACCTTTGAACGCTCCTCCCATGACCCTCCCATCGCGTCCGCCGATGCTATGTGCCGGTTGCCCTCACCGAGCTACATTCTATGCCTTGAAGAAGGCGGTCGGCAAGGAGGGTGCGATATATTCCTCTGACATAGGCTGTTACACATTGGGCATACAACCGCCGTTCGAGACCGCTGACTTCCTGCTCTGCATGGGAGGCTCAGTGGGCGCCGCCGGAGGGTTCTCGGCGGTCACCGACCAGAAGGTGGTGGCCATAATAGGGGACTCGACATTCTTCCATACCGGCGTGCCTCCGTTGATGAATGCGACTTTCAACGGTCACAAGTTCGTATTGGTGATAGTGGACAACCGCACAACGGCGATGACCGGTCACCAGCCCCATCCGGGGACGGGCCGTAACCATGGCGGCAGGGACACCCCCGCGCTTGCGATAGAACCACTGGTCAAAGCATGTGGCGTGGAGTACGTCGTGACCGTAGACCCGCTGGACGTGAAAGCGACCCAGAAAGCGGTGAAGAGTGCTTTGGAATATGACGGCATGTCGGTCATCGTGTCTCAGAGCCCTTGCCCACTGGAATTGAAGAAGAGGCGGGTGTTGGAGGTCAGCACCTACGCGGTGGACCAAGAGAAATGTGTCAAATGCTACCATTGCGTGGAGGCCTTGGCCTGTACCGCGTTCTACCGTGATGGGGAGGATGTTAGGATCGATGCCGACCTCTGTATCGGTTGTGGGGTCTGTGCCAAGGTTTGCCCCAGAGGGGCCATGGGGGTGTTGGAATGAGATACTGTGTGCAAATAGCCGGTGTTGGCGGTCAGGGTGTGCTGCTAGCGTCCAATGTGTTGGGTCATGCAGCGATGGCCGCCGGTCACAAATTAGCCATGAGCGAGGTCCACGGGATGGCGCAAAGAGGCGGTAGCGTGCTGTCGACCCTGCGGTTCGGTGATGAGGCCTTGAGCCCCTTGGAGGCCACGGGTCAGGCTGACCTGCTCCTCGGTTTCGAACCGGTGGAGACATACAGGATGTTGAACCTGGCCAACAAGGAAACATACATCGTTATGAACCTGCAACCGACCGTGCCCGTCAAGGTATCGATGGGGGCGGAGGCCTATCCTCCAATAGAAGACATCGTGGCCAACATACGCAGCGTCACGGATCGGCTCATTACCCTGAACGCCACCGAGTTGGCCACCACCGCTGGTAAAGCGGTAGCCGCCAATGCGGCGTTGATTGGCGCGGTGGCCGGTGTCAAGGACTTCCCGCTGGAGCGCAGTCTCTTGGAGGAGACACTGCTGGAGACCGTACCGGAAAGGTTCAGGGAGATAAACGCCAAAGCCTTCCAGCTTGGATATGACACTGTCCGATCCTCGGTCTGAATCAAACCACTTTCACAATTCTTTCCCTTCCATAGCCGATGACCGCTCGGCGCATGCCGCGCAACTCATCGTCCAAGTTTGGATCCCCACTGTCAACTCTCAGGGCTTTGAGCCTGGAGAGTTTGGACGGAGTGCAGAGCACGATCATATTATCGACCCCGACCCGTCTCAGGATATCAGGGGTGAACTGTTGGTTCCCTCGACCCAATATGAATCCCTGTCCGCCAATGACGCCGAGTACGATACAGGTCTCTTCGGACGCTTCGAGAATCCGTATGATCTCCTCGGATGATATGTCGGATGCCACGAGCCGACGGTCCCGGACCGCATCCACTCCGAGAATGGAGTGTTCAAGACCCAAGACATCCATACACGCTTTGGCGGTTGTCCCCGGGCCTATCAGGTACAAGACCCCCGGCCGCATGGATGTCACCACACTCTCCCCGATATCTTCTCTCTGATCCTGGTCGCTGACATCGGATGGTCCTTTGGAACCCGGCATTAATGCGGCGTCTGTCAGAGACCTCATGTAGCCATGGAGTTCCACTTTCAGGATTCCAGAACGGAAGGCATCTTCGTCGATGTCCATGACCTCGGCCATGTCCAAATCCGTACTTCCTTCCAGGAAGGCCTTAAGCATATCGCCCGCAGCCTCGGGTGTGGCAGCGAACACACCGGAATGCATCTTGACTCCTGCAGGTATCCCTAGAACGGTCAGCCCCGGAGCGGCATCGAGAATATCACGGGCGGTGCCGTCGCCACCACAGAATATCAGAAGGTCGACATCACCCATGGCAGTCACAGCTTCAATGGTGTCCTGTCCTGAACCGCCAAGCTCCAGGGGCAGAATCTCATGTCTCACTCCCATACTTGTCAGAATTTCGGAGCCCATGCCGTCCGGAGGGGATACCACATCGACACTGGATAGATCGACTCGCGATAGAGCCCTCGACGCCTTATCGGCTGAGTTCGGAACAGCTCCCATCTTCCGAGCTATCGTCAAAGCGTCGCCGTCCGTTCCCTTCAGTCCGACCGAACCTCCCATGCCGGCGATGGGGTTGACGATGATGCCTAGTCTCATAATCAAGTAAATCACTGAATACGACTAAAAAGTCTGTGTGGAAAAAGAAGGGGGGTGGAGGCCCCCAGAATGGCTGCATCTCTAAACTACGGAGGTCATGGGAAGAGAATGCGGATAGTGTCCTTATCCATGGCAGGCCATTCCCCATAAGGTTCGCCCAGATCCATCTCAAGGAGGGCGATTTGTTCCCGGAAGGCGTTCGTCACCTTCTCTGTGCTCTTTGATATGTAATCGTTTATGCCGGCGCTGGCCATGGTGAATGCCTCGTCCATGGTCGCATCGGGAGCCTGATTCAGCAACAGGTCGTTCTCCATCACCATGGTCATCGGAGCCATGGTCTTGAGGCGTCTGACGCCTTCACGGGCGACACGGCATCTCCCGTTTTCGAAGCTGAATGGGTTGATCGCTATGGCGAACGTGATCATCTCCAGACGTTGGGATATCTCGGCGATGACCGGTGCCGCCCCGGTACCGGTCCCTCCTCCCATGCCGGCGATTATGAACACCATGTCGTGTCCGCGCAGAGCATCGGAGATCTCCTCGGCATGAGTTATTGCACAGGACCTGCCTAGTTCATGGTCTCCCTTGGCCCCCTCTCCCTTGGTGACCCGGTCACAGAGCAGAACCTTATGGTTCGCACCGACTTTCTTAAGGGAGTGCCGGTCAGTGTTTATGGCGATCGTCTCCACGTTCGCCCCCGAATAGTAAATATGATCTATGATTGAACATCCAGCACCTCCGACGCCGACAACGGCCACCCTGGGCTCGATGTTCAGCGTGCAGGTCGGTATGCCGCTCTCCATTGTATCGTCCATTGCATCCCCTCTTTGTGTCGTATGGGGGCTCAGGGCCGAGGCCCTGGTGCATCCCTAGCCCCCTTTTCGCCATCGTAGGCGATCATTCGTCGGACTGGTCCCCTATGGAATCCATCAGTTTCTTGGAGGCCAAAGTCAGCTCCATGATGCGTTGGTCAATTATCGGATCATCGTACATCTTAGCACAACTCCTCAACGCCTCAAGGGCCTTCTGGTGTCTCTCCAGGTCTTCACTGTCCATTTTTTCCCGCTCCTAGGCCGGTAAGGGTGGGGCCGAGGCCCCTGCATCCCTTTCCCTTTGCCAGCCCATATATGCCCGTCTTAATTATTTCTCAATTAGCCCCGGATACATGTCATAGGCGGCGAAGGCCTTCTTAGCGGCGTCCTCCAAGGTCTCGCGGGGAACCAATGTTCTTTCGACAATGCGTTCCACGACTCCGGCCTCAGTGTCGGCATAACCGTTCTCCTTCAGAGCGGCTAAAGCCCTGATGTAACGGTCTCCGAGCTGGATCGTCAGCCCTCTAGCCTCCTCCTGTGCATCCCTTCGCATGTAGTTCCGAAGCGCAATGCGAATGAGCTGTGACCGATTTGCGAACTCTGGATTTTCGTCCAGGAAGACATCCATCTCGAAGAGGTCCTCCTGCTCCATCCTGAGCGTAATCCTTTCACCATCCATCCACATCACATCCTCGACGGAAAGGAGCCCCCTTCTGCGGCTCCTGATATGACATTTCAGTATACTGTATTTAAGAATTGTCATACAATGTCTGCCAAAGTATGACAACTTACCAGGCAAAAAAGTCTAATTTATAAAAGACATTATCGAGGATAAATAGCTTGCCTCGTCATACGTTGTGCAAAGTAAAATTCACTCCTTCTGGTTTACACAAATATCTAATAAAGAATTCCCGTTGCAGAACAAGAAACACCCAGAGGATTGAGAAATGGCATCCGGTTACAAGCAAATCGAGGAGAAGTGGCAGAAAAGATGGCAGGCCGAACGTCTCCAAATATCAGAGGCGGACGAACGCCCCAAATTCATGATCATATTCGCCTATCCTGGTGTAACCGGTTACTTGCACGTTGGCCACATGAGGGGCTACACATACGCGGATGCAATTTCTCGTTTCAAACGCATGGATGGCCATAACGTTCTTTTCCCGGTCGGCACGCATGCCACTGGCAACGGTGCAATAAGCTTGGCCTCAAGAGTCGCCTCCCGTGATCCTGACACTGTTGATTACCTTCTGAGGAACGGTTGTCCCGAGGAATCGCTGAAACTGTTGGAGACTCCAGAAGGTGTCGTGGACTTCTTCAACGACGTCTATGTCAACGATTACTGGAAACGCTTCGGTTTCCTCTGTGATTGGAGAAGGTTCACGTCATCCATCCGTCCTGATTACAACCGTTTCATACAATGGCAGTTCAGAAAGCTCATGGACGAGGGGCTGCTGATCCAGAAACCCTATTACGCTCCCGCATGTGTGGAATGTGGTCCGGTAGCTGTCGATGCTTCGGAGACAGACCTGTCCAAAGGGGGTAATGCGGAGATAAACGAGTATACATTGCTCAAGTTCAGATGTGGAGACGAGTACCTTATCGCCGCCACATTGAGACCCGAGACAGTGTTCGGTCAGACAAATTTCTGGGTGAACCCGGAGGTTGAATATGTACGTGTGAAGGTTGACGGGGAGATATGGGTGCTCTCTGAGCCCGCATCACGAAAGCTCGTACACCAGATCGATGACGTGGATATCATGGACAAAATCCCGGGGCGGGATCTTCTGGGGAGGATGTGCGAGGCACCCATGATCAAACGTGAGATACCGGTCCTGCCGGCCTTGTTCTGCGATCCTAATGTGGGAACAGGTCTTGTGACCTCCGTCCCCTCGGATGCGCCTGATGATCTCATAGCACTCCGCCAACTCCAGCGTGACCCTGAATGGATGAGGTCGTTAGGGATGGACCCATCAATTGCCGATATAGAAGTGATATCGATAATCGACATCGACGGATACGGACCTTGCGCCGCCGCCGACATCGTAGACCGTCTCGGCATCGAGGACGGGAATGATCCGCGATTGTTGGAAGCAAAGAAACAGGTCTACAAGGATGGTCATCATCAGGGAAGAATGAATTCCAACTGCGGAGCCTACCAGGGTCTGAAAGTGGAGGAGGCCAAACTGCGTATGCGCGATGACATGCTAAACTCCGGAGAGGCGCGCATGTTCTACGATCTCTCGGAAGAGGTCGTCTGCCGTTGCGGTAAGCCGGTTATGATACGCCGTGTCGACGACCAATGGTTCATCGATTATGGTGATGCCGACCTCACATCACGCACCAAGGAGCACTGCCGCACCATGGACATCTTCCCTACGGAGTATCACAACAACGTGCAGGGCGTCTTGGATTGGTTCCGTGAGCGTGCCTGTGTAAGACAAGGTAACTGGTTAGGCACCCGGTTCCCGTTTGATGATAACTGGATCATCGAGGCGATATCAGATTCCACGCTGTACCCGGTCTATTATCTAATATCACCATACGCCAACGACGGCAGAATCCTCCCGGAACATATGACCGAGTCGTTCTTTGACTTCGTCATACTGGGAAAAGGCGAGTCGGCGGATGTGTCCAAGGAGACAGGAGTCTCTGAAGAGGTTCTAGTCAGGATAAGGGACGATATCACGTACTGGTATCCTCTCGATCTGAACCTCGGTGGTAAGGAGCATATGACAGTTCACTTCCCCGCATTCCTCTTCAACCACCAGGCCATCATGCCTGAGCACGGTCTGCCACGCGGAATCTTCGTGAACTGGTACATCACCGGTAAGAAGGGCAAGATATCAAAATCCAAAGGAGGGGCCCAACCCATACCCGGCGCTGCTGAGAAGTTCGGCGTTGATTCCCTTCGTCTGTATTATTCCCATGTCGCATCCCCATTCGCGGATGTTGAGTGGGATGAGGACATCGTGGTATCCTATCGTCTCAGGATTGAGAAGGTCATGAGGATGGTCGATGAACTGCGCACCCTGGATGGAGAAGAGGAAGGAGTGGCAGACTTCTGGATCCTTTCCCGACTCTCCCGGCACATCCAGAGCACGAGGGCGCATATGGATTCCTTCGACCTGCGTCAATTAGCCAATGTGGTGTACTTCGACATACCCAACGACCTAAGGTGGTACCTCCGCCGTGGTGGCCGTTGCAAATCAACGGCTAGAACCGTCATCGACTCCTGGTTGAGGATGATGTGTCCAATCACTCCCCATTCTGCTGAAGAAGCCTGGGAGTCATTCGGCGGTGAAGGGCTCATATCGAATGCGGATTATCCTGTATCTATGGGCACGGATGCGTCCAGCGAACTCGCTGAAAGCTATCTGCGCGATGTCCTCGAGGATATCAATGAGATAGTTAGGGTGACGGGCATGGCCCCTACCAAACTTCATCTCTACACCGCACCGGAATGGAAGTCAAAGGTCTCGGAGATGGCAGTCCTCATGGCGAGAGAAGGCAACCTTAGCATCCCTGCCCTCACAAAGTCAGCGATGCAGGACGAGGCGGTCCGCGTACATGGCAAGGCGGCTTCGGAATTCGCCAAAAAGACCGCACAGGACACAATGAGGCGGTCCCCGGCAGAATTGGAGAGGCTGTCCGCACCGATGGATGAGAATTCACTGCTGCAACAGGCAAAGTCATTCATTGAGGATGAGTTTGGTTGTAACGTTGCCGTGCACAGCGCTGATTCAGAATCAATCCACGACCCGCAATCCAAGGCCAAGGCGGCCGCCCCATTGAGGCCGGCCATATATCTGGAGTGAACTCATTCCCGCCAACGGCGATACAGGCTGTGAGGCACTCCCACTTGGTCCAGGGCGCGACCTACCATGAATGCGATCAAATCGTCCACGCTCTCCGGTTTATGGTAGAACGCAGGACTGGCATCGAGCATCACCACTCCGGCTC
>SKHQ01000021.1 GCA_007116915.1 Candidatus Methanomethylophilaceae archaeon | reverse complement strand
CCAATAGTCTTTTATTCACCGATGGAATCACCCGATTCACCCACGGGGCCGTGGGTTAGCTTGGCATACTTGTGGCTTCGGGAGCCATAGACTCCGGTTCAAATCCGGGCGGCCCCACCATTTCTTTCCGTATTCAATCCTTCTCTTCGGTCAGTATGACCGCCATGGTGACTGCGTCCCGATCCCTCAGCTCATCAGGCTCATTGATGGGGAGAACACGGTTGTCACCGTATGTAAAATACCAATCCAGCTGCTCTGAAAGGGGCCTCTTTATCAGTGCGATGCTTCCCTTGATCTCACTGTTCACCATGGATTCAAAATCATTTATAATGTCCATGATGACTCCCTTGGCATAATCGTCAAGAGACTCGTCGGATACCGTCCTTCCTCTGTATTCTTCCAATATTCTCCTCATGCGATCACCGTTATGATGTTGTTTTGCAAGTAAAAAAAGTTGTCTGGTTCAGACCGTTTCATACCCGGCGTCCCGTACTGTCTTGCGCAGGGTCTCGACCTCCACGGTCTCATCATGAACCACGACTACGGCACCGTCCTTGTGGTTCGCCTTCACTTCATCCACACCCTTCACTCCACTGATTGCCCGCTCCAGGTTTGCAGAACATCCTCCGCAGGCCATCCCCTTGACTTTTATGTGTGTCTTCATTCAATCACCATTGAGGCATCCGCAGTCGGAACATTCCGCTGCCCGCAGATGTTTTTCGAACCTGACACCAGTCATCTCCTCAGAAAGATCCCATACCTTTTCCGCAAGCTCTTTGTCATTGCCTTTGTTACGAGGGTCCACCTTGACAGGGAAGCCTTTGAATTCCGTAAGCCCTGAGGGGCCGTATAGGTCACCGCCTTTGACTTCAGGATCGGTCGCAGCCCTCAAAGCCGTCAATGCCCCTCGGCCTGCATTCTGCATCAATGGTCTGAGAGCAAGGTACGTTAGCAGACTCTCATGGCGGAACAGAGGTGTCTTCGAGATTCCCGGATGAGATGCCAGACTAATGGGGTTTTCCAAACCCGCCTTGTCTAACTTCCTCTGTAGCTCCAAACTGAACAACAGATTGGCCAGTTTACTTTGCTGATATGCCTTCCATGGTTTGTATCTGAGCTCGGAATTGATGTCATCGAAAAGGATATCGCCACTCCAATGAGCCATGCTGGTCTGGGTAACCACTCGGGAACCAGGCGTACTTATCAAATGGTCAATGAGCAGCCCGGTCAAAGCGAAATGCCCCAGGTGGTTGACCCCCCATTGCATCTCATATCCTTGTGCGGTGAGACCGTAGGGAGGCACCATGACTCCAGCGTTGTTTATCAATAGGTCAAGTCTCTCATACTCGATTTTGAATGAGGTTATGAAATTTCCCACGGATCCGAGGTCGGATAGGTCCATTTTCATTACTTGAACGATCGCGTCTTTCACTTCAGAGCGTATCTCCTCAGCGAACTCGTCCCCTCTGTGGACATCCCTCACCGCCATCACCACTTCCGCACCCATGGCGGAAAGGGTGCGCACTATGATCTTGCCGATACCGGAACTCCCCCCGGTGACGATAGCGACCTTGCCATCCATACGGGGCATGCATCCTACATCCCAAACCCGCCGTCCTGACATCAAGGTAAACATGAGTCTGGTAGACGATAATCTTTCCCATTGCTTGGATACCCCCTCGTATGATGATATGGGTCTGGATAATTGGAGAGATTGAATATTATACCTGAAAACACTAGTTCATTACACTAATGAAGGTTGATTTAATTGATGGAGGAAGCATACCTTCTTTCTTGAAGAGGTTGTTGGATATTCCCTGGATGGGCTCTTTGATAGTCGACGGACTTTCTCGAATAATTCATATTAACCGGTCTTTGGAATCATACTTGAATGTTGAGTTCGACTCCGTAATAGGGCAATCAGCCACTAATGTGCTGGGCTGTGACGATGATTCCTGGTCCTCGGTCATAGAGGCGGGCGAGGGAGTTTTGAGCCTCGGTGTTTCAGACGGTAAGAAGGTCGATACGCGTTCATATTCCTGCGATGATGAGTCCTCTACAAGGTGCATCATATTCGACATCAGGGGCTGCTATGATTCCGGTGCATTCGACGGTAAGGCATTGTGGGAACGCCTCGGCATCGGAAGCATACAGTGGAAGATCGGGACTGATGAGGCAGTCGTGGACAACCTACAGATAAACCACCCATCGCATGGGCCTATAAGGGTTGGTTTTGATACTAGGAGCGTTTCACTTTCGATCAGAGACCCTGACCGAAATGAATTGACCTTCTATGCCAATGATTTAGAAGAATTCAAGACTCTTTTCGCCCAGGTCGGCAATACTTCCATCCTAAATTCGTTGGAAATGCAGAAGGACGGTTTTAACACAGAATTTAATGAGTTCTTCACGGGAATTGTAGGTGGTCAACCCAGCTGTTTGGAGATCTCTTTGACCGCTGAGGATAATGGAATCTGGGCTAAAGGACTGATAAGACAGGTATCGAAGGGATTCAGGGATGGTATCAAAGCGATGCAGACAGTCTCTGACTACAATACCGTATTGGAAAGGATACCTTCGGCATTATGCATAATCCAGGATGAAAAGATTGTTTACATCAACGGTCGTATGGCATCCTTCTTACAGATGGATTACGAGGATATTGTCGGAAAGACCTTCTTTGGATTGATCCATAGCGACGACCGGAACAAAGTGATGGAACGTTACCGGTCGCGTATGGCGGGAGGAAAACCTCCTTCTGAATATTCTATACGGATGAACGCAGGCACAGGAACCAAACATGCACGGATCAATTCCAACATCATCGAATGGAGAGGGATTCCTGCCGCATTGGTAATATTGGATGATGTCAGTAATTTTATCAGCGTTGAGGAGAGGTTGAAAGAAGAGGAGCGGTTGAAGCGCTCCATACTGAACAGTTTCCCCAACCCTGTCATCCTCAGCTCACCGAGCGGTGAGTTGGTTTGGTCCAATGTCGCTGCCCGAAATAAATTGAGCATAGACGACAACGACAGAGAATGCCATCAGCTGATCGCCCCCGGTGAGCACTTTGATACCAAGACATTCTGGAAGGGTGTTGAGCAAGAGGGGGAGAGGGTGCTAGAGGACATAATCCTGCGAGACGGAAGACATTACCGCGTCACGGGGCAAGCGGTTTTCGAGAAGGGTGAGTTCAGCGGCATAGTCCACGACATGCGGGATATAACCGAACAACTGGAGGCCGCTAAGGCCGCAATGATCGCCCAAGAGCGTCTAGACACTGCATCCAAGGCATTGGGATTCTCCAGCGTCATATACGAATACGGAAGCGGCCATCTGACTATTGACAACATGCCGCGGGAAGTCATCGTACCCGATGACCGCGGTAGAGTGTCGATAATGGAACTTGACAACGTCATCCACGGTGAGGACATCCCACCCATCCTAGAACTCCTGAGACCTGAATCACTTCAGAAAGGAGAGATGACCGATCTTACCTTCCGAGCAATGTTCAGGCGCGGCCCTTATCGTTGGTATCGCCTACTGATAACAAAATTAGACCATGGGGACGGAGCGTACCTCAGCGGAGCAGTGTTCGATGTCCATGAACTCCGTACCAGTCAATTGTCACTGGAAACCGCAAATAGACAACTCAACCTTCTAGCAGGGATAACAGGTCACGATATCAGGAATCAGCTGACCGCCCTCTCCGGTTATGGTGAGATACTCCTTAAGAAATTGGAATCGGATGACAGGAAGAAGGACCGAGAGATACTGGAGAAGATGATAGTATCTATGGAAAACATCGAGGAGCAATTGGAATTCGCCCGTGACTATCAAGACCTGGGGTTGGAAGAGCCCCGCTGGGTGGATGTTGGGAAGAAGGTCGAGCAACTAAAGGGCAATCCGTCCTTCACTCATATCGATTTGATCAACGATGCTAATGGCATAATGCTCTTAGCCGACCCGTTGTTCAGAAAGGTGCTTTACAACCTCTTCGAGAATTCCGTTCGTCATGGTGGACATGTACGATCAATTCGGATATACAGTCCTCGACCCGGTACAGTGGTTGTGGAGGATGATGGCGTGGGCATCGAAACATCCCTTAAAGAGAGGATATTCGACCGCGACATGGGAAAAAACACCGGCCTAGGAATGTTCCTTGCCAGAGAGATATTGTCTATTACGGGGATCTCGATACGTGAAGAGGGGGAGCATGGTAAAGGAGCGAAGTTCATACTTGAGACCTCCCTTGACAGATTCCAGGACACGAAAGTGAGGAACGGCTTAGCTTTATAGGGCCAATTTGAAATAAGACCCCTTACATCGCTCATTGATGCTCATAAAGGCGGAGTCCATCGCCAAATCCTTCGGTCCGTTGAAGGTGCTTGTCAAAGTCGACCTCCAAATCAACCGCGGCGATAGTATCGGCCTCATCGGCGTCAACGGTGCCGGGAAGAGCACATTCACAAAGATTCTGATGGGAGATGTGACGCCCGATACCGGGGAGTTGAACAGGTACACTGAACGCATTGGTTACCTTTCCCAGTTCCCAGAGGGTGGGACTGACACAGTCAGGCAGGTATTGGGCAGACCACACGGTGTCGTTGATTCTCTGCGTCGTAGGATGGGTGAACTTGAAGCGTTGATGTCCTCCGGTGCGGATATCGACTGGAACGAGGTCACCGCCGAGTACGCAACCCTGGAGGGAGAGGTCTCCCGTAGCGGGAACGAAGACCTGCAGAAACAGATCGACGCCATAAATGAGGTCGGCCTCAACATCGATCTTATGGATAGGGAGATGGGCAGTCTCAGCGGAGGAGAGAGGACCAAGGTTGCATTGGCCCGGATCATAATACAGGCTGAGGGTTGTGACCTGCTATTCCTTGACGAACCCACATCCCACCTTGATGTGGACACGGTGGAGTGGTTGGAGGACTACCTGTTACGCAGCAAATGTGCCGTCGTGGTCATAAGTCACGACCGTTACTTCCTTGACAAGGTGGCCACCAGAGTGGTGGAGATAGAGGCGGGAAGGACCCGGGAATATCGTGGCAATTACACCTCGTTCGTTAAGAAGAAGATTGCCGACCTTGAGCGTCTTGAGAAGGAGAGACATAAACTTGCGAACGAGAAGAAACGCCAAGAGCGAATAGCTGAAGAGCAGCACCGCGACAACCCTTACTCTTCCCTCCACAAGACGAGAAAGAAGATGGCGGACCGTATCGAGGTCCCCGACGAACCGGACAAGATCCAAGATATCAAGGTCAAGATCCAATCGGCCAGGAAATCAGGCAAGAACGTCATAATCGCCGATGGTGTGAGTGTCGAGCTGGGAGGCCGCCTCATATTATCGGATTTCGACCTCGACATCCAAAAGGGCGATAAGATAGGTGTCTTCGGTGCCAACGGAGAGGGGAAGACCACCATGGTCAAGGCACTGATCGGTGATATCCCCTGCAAGGGCGAGATATGGAGAGCCCCGGGTGCCAAGATAGTGCATTTCTCTCAAACCCACGAGGGTCTGGACCATCAGCTGAGCGCTGAGGAACAATTGCTCAAGGTATTGGGACAGGACCGCAAAGGGGATGCCCGCGCCATGCTGGCCCGCATGCTGCTCACCGGCGATTCGGTGGAAAGACCCATCGGCAGTCTGTCAGGAGGGGAGAGGGTGAGGGTTGCCCTTTCATTGCTACTCTTGAAAGAGAGTAACCTCCTAGTACTCGATGAACCGACGAACTACCTCGACATCCCCTCCCGTCATGCCGTGGAGATGGCACTCAATGACTATGAGGGCAGCATACTGATAGTTACCCACGACCGTTACCTGTTGGACACCGTCTGCACCAGGGTGGCCGAGGTGAAGGGCGGGGGCGTGAAGACTTTCAACGGCACCTTCTCGGAGATGAGAGGGAGACATCCGGTGGAGGAATTGGTCCAGGATGCGGATGAGTACCGCGTGGTCTCATCATTCACCAACTGGGCGACTCAGCGTCGTTACTCGATGGGAGAGAAGGTGCTCATAGCCCCGGCGGAGTTGGAGAGCTACCAGTGGGCTTTCGACAACAACAAACTCAAGAAGACCGGTGGCCGCCAACGCAAAAAGGTCCTCGTGAGCGAAGAGAAAAATTAGAATTGATGAAAAAGTTTCAGAGTGCCGCTATGACCGCGGCGGTGAACTTCTCAGTATCGCCTTTGCCACCCATATCAGGCGTCAGTGCCGAACTGTCTCCCAAAGCAGTGTAGATAGCTTCCTTCATACGGGTCCCCTCTTCAGTCAAACCCATATAATCAAGCATCCACGCTGCCGACAGCATCATGCCTGATGGATTGGCTATCCCTTTTCCGGCTATGTCCGGTGCCGAACCATGGGCGGCCTCGAAGACCGCTATGTTCTCACCGATGTTGGCTCCGGGCATCATCGCCAATCCGCCGACAAGTCCTGCGACCAGGTCGGTGATGATGTCACCGTACAGATTCTGAGTCACTATGACATCGAATTGTTGCGGGTTCACCACCAACTGATAACAGGCGCTATCGATCAGCATCTGTTGGAATTCCAGTCCGTTATATCCTTTGGCGACGCTCTCCACGGTACGCAGGAAGAGGCCGTCCCCCATCTTGAGGATGTTGGCCTTGTGCAATGCGGTGACCTTGGAACGACCGTTCTTGGCAGCAAACTCGAAAGCGTAACGCCCTATACGGCGGCAGGCACTCTCAGTGGTCAATTTGATGCTCTCCACGACACCTTGCGCCGCCTCACGCTCGAACCCGATGTAAAGACCTTCGGTGTTCTCGCGGACTATCACCAGATCCACTCCGTCATGCAATCCCTTGACGCCGGGTATTGAACGCGCGAAACGCACGTTGGCATAGAGATTCAAACGCTCCCTGATGATCATGTTGACACTGCGGTGGCCTTTGCCTATCGGCGTTGTTATCGGCCCTTTCAGGACCACACCGCACTCCCAGGCCAAAGGAAAGAACTTGGGCGACAGGGGGCGTCCGTACTCCTCCATCGTCTTTACTCCTGCATCGACGACCTGCCAATCTATTTCGACTCCCAATGCCTCGATGACCTTGACGGTAGCCTCGGTTATTTCAGGACCTATCCCGTCTCCGGGGACTAAAACAACGCTCTTCATCGTTCAATCCTCCGCACTCTCTACCACGTTCGTGCCGTCCTTATAGTCCTGATACAGGTATAGGAGCTCGTTCGGTGAAAGAGACCTCTTGAGACTCACTGAGGCGGACCTCACCCTGGCCAACAGGATGGATGCCGTGTTCTCATCCACTCTGATTCCCTTATCCGCTAGTGTGGATACAATCGTGCTCTTTCCAGAGTGTTTTCCTATTATGATCTTTCTTGTCTGGCCTACCTCCTCGGGAGCGTAGGGCTCGTAGTTGCTGAGGTACTTGATCACACCGTCGGTGTGTATACCTGCCTCATGGGCGAAACAGTTCTCACCCACGATCGGTTTCCAGGGAGGAATGTCCCGGGCAGAGGCCTTGGCCACGAACTCCGCCACTTCCTTGAGGCGCTCTGTCTCCACACCGGTATGGATCTTAAGGAGGTGTTTGCAGGCCATCACTATCTCCTCCAAAGGAGTGTTGCCCGTTCTCTCGCCTATCCCCATGACGGTGGTACTCACGAACTTGGCACCGGCCTTGATGCCAGCCACGGCATTGGCGGTAGCCATTCCGAAATCGTTATGGGTGTGCATCTCGACATCCACATCCACATTGTCCACTATGCGCTTCACATTCTTGAAGGCGGAGAAAGGTTCATCGATTCCGATGGTGTCACAGTAACGGATGCGGTGGGCGCCGGCATCGGCCGCGGTTTTGGCGAACTCCACCATGAACTCAGGATCAGCACGGGAGGCATCCTCGCCGTTGCATGAGATGTACAGGCCGTGATCGGAGGCGAACTCCACTGCCTCTTGTATACGGTCCAACACCCACTCCCTTGACTTGCGGAGCTTGTGCTCTATGTGAATGTCTGAAGCAGACATTGATATCGCTACGGAATCAACATCACAGTCCAGACTGTGCTCCAAGTCCTCCAATGACGCGCGGTTCCAACCGAGAACAGATGCATTCAACCCCATCTGGGCTATCTTCCTTATGGCCTTCTTCTCATCCCCCCCCATGGCCGGGATACCGCACTCTATCTGCTGGACTCCAAGTTCATCCAAAAGCTTGGCTATCCTCAATTTCTCAATGTTAGCGAAAACTATTCCTGCGGCCTGCTCACCATCACGCAGAGTGGTGTCGCAGAATATGACTGGGTTATTCAATTTGGCCAAGACCAATGAGTTATCTTTCATAATTAATCCTCCGTTCATATCCTTCTCTATCGGTTCATACCTGTGGGAACTGGCCGTGGTAGGCCATTTGACAATCAATGATGTTTTGCACTTGATATGCAAACAACTCATAATCGAAACAATAAAAAACCTTTTCGCAGAGACCACCGTAATTTGCCATTATACTTTGTAACGGAGTATGGCCGCCAATCCGGTTATGGACTCCAATTCCCGGCCAGAATCATGCTGCTCGGAAACGACCACCACATCGCCACCCTGAGCCTCGACATCACGGATGATACGGTCGAAATCCTTCTCACGGAGCAAGGAATCGAGGACGAGTAGTGTCTCCACCGCACCAGCGGCAGAGGCGTCCGAGACCTCCTTGGGGCCGTAGGCCACAGGACCGTCCTTGGCTATCTCCTCCAGAACCCTCTCGACCAACTTGACCTCCATGGCAACACGGGAATCCCGGAGGACATCGGTACCGAGTCCTCTTTTCATCATCTCGTTTATCCCTTGCATACCGGACTGACCAGTGTGGTAGGAGTAGGCATGACGGAACAACCCCGGCATCCTTGACCTCCCCTCCTCCATGAGTTGCTCCTTAGCGAAGCCGGGGCCTAGGACTACAATGGGAGTTCCCTCTTCGGTCACACCAGCGATCTTGGATATGACCTCGCCGAAGTAATCTCCCTCATCCTTGTCCTGATACTGTTTGCCTGACCGCATAGACCTTATGGTTGCCAGCTCACGGACCCCGAACTGCCGCATCACGGCCACTGTGGCATCGTCCTGATCCATGGCCACGAAAACCACCTTGGGCCGTTTGGAATCAGATACGGCTCTTTGGATACGGTCCAACTGGGATTGTCTCCAACAGTCCTTCCGGATTGTGAGGGTCTCACCGGTCTCGAAGTTCAAGGTGTGATGCTGACCTATGTCCTGCTGGCCTTCCTCGATGGTGCCCAGGACACGGAGTCTTATGTCAAAGTCGGAGAACTCTATCTTCTCGACACGGATGCCTAGTGTCATCCTTCTCTTCTCCGTCCTCTCCGCCCTTATCTTGTCGCTCTTCTTCTCCTCACGACGATGGGTGGAAGCGCTGACCAGATCCCCTTCCTCGAGAACGTTGTATAAATGCCAGAGGTCGTCCTCGCTCTCGATTTGGATCCTCACCGTTCCAACGGCAGGGTCCTGGCTCAACAGTCTCATCACATGGCAATCCTTGCCTGCTTATATCGTTGTTTCGTTCTTCATTAACCGATTGAAGTCGTATCAGACATGCATTATAGGCCATTTATCGCGACCCAGTATCCATCTTACAGCCCTCATGAATAGTTCTTGGGAATGAGAACAATATTTATCCACAGGAAATCATTGTAAAAGAACCATGCCGGACATAGAGAAGGAGATGGAGGCCATACGATGCAGGTTGTTGGATCAGAGCACCAGGAGCGGTCTGCTGAACCATCGTCCTTTGAATAGGACCATTTCCCTCACGGACGGCTCGCCACGAGAGATGTTCGACGCACTGGTGACACAGGGGCGTTCATTAAGATTCCGATCCAGCGGCAAGAAGAAAGGTTCACCCGCAAAGACCAACGTATGGGAGAGGGGACAGGAACCTGAAGCAGTGGTCATGGAGAGAAGACATTCTTCCGTGAGGCCCGAGCAGGACCAGGATACCAATTCTGAAGTCGAATTAATCACACTGTACAACAAGGATGAGTTGGAAGACCGGTTGTTCAACATATACAACAGGTCCCGTGCCATTTTCGAGGAGCAGGGTTTCCACGTGCTCTATCTTGCAATGGGATTCCTCCATTACAGCGAGGGTAGGCTGGGTAAGAAATGGATGAAGGCTCCACTCATCTTGATTCCGGTGGAATTGAGGAGGATGGGCAGGACAAGGGAGTTCAGGGTCACATGGACAGGCGACGAGGTCACCACCAATCTGACACTGCAAGCGCGCCTCATCGCTGAAGGCGACCTTTCCCTCCCTGAGCTCAATATGCCGGAGTCCAAGTACGATATTGACCGCTACCTCGACCAGGTTGTGGAGACGATAGAAGGTCGGAAAGGCTGGAGGGTGTTCGATGAGATGCATCTCGATGTCTTCAACTTCCGTCGCTTCATCATGTACCGCGACCTTGACCCGGTGAACATGTCACTATCCCGCGGAGGAGACCTGGTCAGATCCATATTCAATCCTGTCCTCCTGAGTAACAACGATTCCATAGAGGAGCATGAGGTCGATGAGAAGGTCGACCCTTTCAAATCATACAGCATACTGGATGCCGATTCATCACAGACTGCGGTCATTGAGACCGTCAAGAAGGGCTCCTGCCTGTTGGTGGAGGGACCGCCAGGGACCGGAAAGTCCCAGACAATCGCCAACATCATCGCCGAGTTGATCGCCGATGGTCGTAAGGTCCTTTTCGTTAGTGAGAAGATGGCGGCATTGGAGGTCGTCAAGAACAGGTTGGACTCCTGTGGTCTGGGAGACTATTGTCTTGAGATACACAGCGATAAGATGCGGAAGTCCGCACTCCTTGATGAGTTGAGAAGATGTCTCCATATCGACCCTCCCGAAAAAGGGAGGGCGGACAGGGAGTTAAGTGAGCTCGTACGGCTGAAGAATGAATTGAACGGCTATGTGAAGGAACTTCATTCCGAGATAGGGGTCAGGGACCTGACGGTTTACGACCTTTACTCGATGAAGGCCGCCGCTGATTCCCATTTCTTGGATCGCGGCGTGCAGATGAAGAGGGTTGCGCTTGAGGATCCCTCTGAATGTGATGAGGTCCAGTGGTCCCAGGCCTTGATAGGACTGGGGGAGGGGTCGGAACTCATGGAGGCGTTGGGAAGCATTCGCAACAATCCCTGGAAAGGTTGTGAGCCTGGAATGATCCTCGGTCCCGACCTGGAAAGGATCGATGGTTTACTGAAGGACGCTGTCGATTCAATGCGGCGTCTCAAGGATGCCAAGAACCGATTGTCCTCGCAATATGGCATCAAGCCTGCTGATAACAGTTCCGGCGTCGGAATGATGCTGCGTGCCGCCAAACTACTGGCGGAATCGCCTCCTGTCGATGAGGAGACCTTGAAGAACAACGATTGGGATGAGAACGACTGGATGGCGGAGGACATGATTGAAGACCTGAGGGCTCTTGAGCAGTCAAAGGACCGACTCGAGTGGGGAAATGGACCCAGCCTGATGCGTACGGATGTCAATGATGACGTCTCAGCGGCCCTCGGTGCCATAGGAGCCGTGCTGAGGATCTCACTGAGAAGACACAGGAGACTGCTGTCTCATGTTGACTCTTTCTTCCATCCTTCAATATTTGAGATTCCGGTCGAGCATATTGATGAGTTCGAGTCATTGTCCCAAAAAAGAATACCACACAAAAATCGGCGCTGGCGGACTCTAAGGCAGAACATCCTTTCAAAAAGCAGGCGGAAGATCGGCCATAAAAGACTGGTATACGAACTGGGATTTGTAAAGGCGTTGTCAGACAACCGGGACAGACTTTTGCTTTTCAGACCGGTGGGCGACCTGTTGTCAGGAGGACGTTGGAAGGGTGGCGAGACCGATCCAGAAGGAATACCCTGCCTTCATGAAAAGGGAACGCTTCCGGATGAACAGGAAATCATCGACATGTTGAGAACTCAATCCTGGCCCCTCTTGGCGGCGGAAGGGGATAGGATCATCGCGGAACTAGGCGATGGGGGTCGGAAAGAGGGTATGATCGATGCTGATATGGAGGAGGATCTGAACGCCTTATCATACAATGCCGAGTCCCTCGCGAGTTCTTTCATTTCACATCCTCGTTTTTCTGAGGAAAAAAGACTGGCGATCGGCAGTGAACTGCTGGCTGAATTGTTGCAGGCTCGAAGGTTGGACAAGAGGATAAGGGCATCCAGACGCGGTAAGTCCCTTTTTGGACCTCTTTGGAAATCCAGCGGTTCTGACCCCGACCTCCTGGAGTCATACGCACGATGGATCAAGGAGTTCCGTGACCTTTCCAAAACGGGTGAACTGAACGACAGGTCCTTGCTTGCAGTCGCTGCAGGCGAATCCCTCATAGATGCCGTAGCAGCTGCGGAGAAGGTCGCCGAGGAGGATGCGAATCTAAGGCGTTCGGTATCAAAACTCATCGATATCCTGAACGCCGATGCATTGGAGGCCTTTGGTTCAACGGTGGCGGATGCCTCGCATGATTCTATTAGAAGCAAACTCAACCGTTGGAAGGGTTCGACGAACCAATTGAACCGATGGTCCAGATACATGGAGCTGAGGTCCTCGATAGAAGGTACCATCTCCGAACCGGTCTTCGAGTTGATGGACGAAGGTGGTTTGGCAGCGGATGATGTGCTCAAGACCTTCAAAGGGAATTATGCCGACGCCCTTCTCAAAGAGGTACTGGCATCCACCCCTCGCTTACGTGGGTTCGTCAAAGAGATACATGAGAGGAACATAGGGAAGTTCCGGGACCTGGATAGGCGCATGATAGAGGCCAACCGTCTGCGTGTGGCGGAGAAGGTGTATTCTCTACGGCCAAACGTCGGAGATGCGGTGTCACCGGAGTCTGATATGGGTATTCTACTAGGAGAGCTGGACCGGAAAAGGGGAGTCATGCCCATACGTAGGCTGATGAGGCAGACCGGCGGGCTGATACAACGTTTGAAACCATGTTTCATGATGAGTCCCCTTTCAGTGGCGCAATTCCTGGACATCGAAGGGGTCAGATTCGATGTTGTGATATTCGATGAGGCCAGTCAGGTCAAGCCAGAGGACGCCTTAGGAGCCATATTCCGCGGCGATCAGTTGGTTGTGGTGGGAGACACGAAACAGCTTCCCCCCACCCAGTTCTTTGACCGCATAACCGATGTGACTGAGGACGGTGATGAGGAGACTCTCATGTCCACCGGTATGGAGAGTATTCTCGGACTCTGCCGCCGCAGTTTCATGTCCAAGACCCTGAGATGGCATTACCGGTCCCGCCACGAGTCGCTCATAAAGGTATCCAATCATGAGTTCTACGATGACCGTCTCTTCATCTACCCCTCACCGATGCAGGGCTCCGAGGATATGGGTTTGAGCCTGATACGCATTCCGGAAACCGTCTACGACCGCGGTGGCAGCGGCGAGAACCGTCTTGAGGCCAAGCATGTGGCTCAGATGGTCAGGGAACATTATAGAAAACACCCTGAGAAGTCATTGGGCGTAGGGACATTCAACGTCCGCCAGCAAGAGGCGGTGCTAAGGGAGATAGAGGAACTGGTCAGGGCGGAACCTTCACTGGAGGCGAAGTTCAACCATTCCTCAGAGGAAAGGCTGTTCGTCAAGAACATTGAGACCATACAGGGTGATGAACGCGACGTCATCATAGTGAGTGTGGGTTTCGGTTACGACTCTGAAGGCCGCATGAGCAACAATTTCGGGCCTGTGAACCAGGAAGGCGGAGAGCGCCGCCTCAACGTTCTGATGACCCGTGCCCGCGAGAAATGTGTGATCGTCTCCAACTTCCTACCATCTGATATTAGAGCCTCAGCGGACTCACCCTTCGGCCTGCGGGCCTTGAAGATCTTCATGGAGTATGCCGCCCATGGTAAGGAACAGGATGCCGCCCGTTACGCCCAGGACAGAGGAGGGGCGTTCGAAGAGGCGGTGGCCAGGTACCTGGAGGGGATGGGTCATAAGGTTCATCGTCGGGTCGGGAGCGCCGGATACCGCATCGATCTTGCCGTCGTCGACCCCCACGAACCGGCGAGGTACATGATGGGCATAGAGAGTGACGGCCCCCAATACCATTCATCCAAGGTCGCCCGTGACCGGGACCGCATCCGTGATGAGATACTTCGTGGCCTGGGTTGGAAGACCCACCGTGTCTGGTCCACTGATTGGTATCAGAGCCCTGATAATGCCAAACGTTCAATACTCGCCGCCATGACCGAAGCAGGGCCGGCGATGGTCAGTAAAAGCGAAGTGACTCCAAGCGTGGGGGCTGTAAGCGCTGAGGGCATATCCCATCTCGTCAAGGAGTATCAGTCCTGCCCTCCATTGGGGATGCCGCATTCGCCTGACCTATCCGCAATCGACGACAGGTTGATACTGGTGGCCATTGAACGCATTGTGTCATTCGAGGGGCCGGTGCACAGGGATGCGGTCATGTTCAGGATCCGTGACGAGTTCGGTGTCCGCCGCCTCAGCCCCTCGATGCGGGAGCGTATCAAAGGGCTTATGACCAGGGCCGAGGTCAAAATCAATGACGAGTTCCTTTGGCCTAAAGGTCTGAAGGAAGCGCCCCCCCGTCGCCGTATTAAAACGGGACTGATGATTGAATGGGTCGCAGAGGAGGAGATAGCCTCAGCGCTTGCACTGACCCTTACCCATATGCAGGGAGAGGAGGCCGAGGTGGTTAGGATGACCGCCCGGATATTGGGTTTCACCCGGATGGGTGACGTCATAAGGAACAGGATAGGTCATGTGCTCGGTGAACTGATGGAAGTTGGGACCGTGGAACATTCGCCCTCGGGAGGGTTGCATCTTAGCAAGAGATGAGGCGGAATGAATCTTTTTTCAACCCTAATAGGAGATTTTGATAGATACTTGTCCATTATCCGACAACCTGTAATGCCTGCTGTCGATGGCGAACGATAACAGTTAAGTACAATCCACTTTTTCCATAGCATTCTGATGGTAGGTTGCTTTCTCGTGTTGGAGGACGGCACTGTTTTGGAAGGTGTCGGCTTTGGCCATCAGGAAACGGTATTCGGAGAGGTTGTTTTCAACACCGGTATGACCGGTTATCAAGAGAGCCTCACCGACCCCTCATACCGCGGACAGATCCTGGTTATGGCCTACCCGCTTATCGGTAATTACGGTATCAAGGACGGTTTCAACCAGTCCGGCGGGGTGCATGTAAGGGGTTATGTGGTCAGGGAGGCCTGCCACGAGCCGAGCATGATGTATGGAGGAGGGAGGATCGATGACTTCCTCAAAGAGAACAAGGTCCCGGGCATATCATATATTGACACTCGGGAACTCATCATAAAGATTCGCCAGCACGGTACTCTTCGTGGGGCTATCACCTCTATCGATAACCCCGAGTCTCTGGTGGAGGAACTGAAGAGGATGCCGTTCCCCAACGAGAGAAACCTGATAGCCGAGGTTTCCCCGAAAAGCGTTACCCGTTATGACGAGGGGAAGAAATTCACCGTCGGTCTCATAGATTGCGGTGCCAAGGAGGGCATCGTCCGCGACCTGCGCTCCCGCTACAACGTGGTGCGTTTCCCTTATAATACGACCGCAGAGGAGATAATCGGGTCAGGAGTCCAAGGGGTAATGGTATCCAATGGACCAGGCGACCCTTCGCACCCAGAAATAATGGCCACCACCATCAAGACCATCCGCGCCCTCGCCGACCACATGCCGATAATGGGTATCTGCATGGGCAACCAGCTCACTGCCTTGGCCTTCGGGGCCAAGACCTACAAGATGAAGTTCGGCCACCGCGGTGCCAATCAGTCGGTGCTGTACAACGGCAAGGTATACATCACATCCCAGAACCACGGCTATGCCGTGGATTCCGATTCCCTTGCGGGTACCGGGCTCATAGCAGAGCAGTTCAACGTGAATGATGGCACCATCGAGGGCCTGAAGCACGAGGAGCTGCCTGTGTTCACCACCCAATACCACCCTGAGGCCTCACCCGGGCCTTTGGACACTTCTTTCCTGTTCGACCGTCTCGGCGAGATGATGGAGGCGACTAAATGAAACGCAAGTATGGCAAACTGATGGTCATCGGTTCCGGCCCCATTGTCATAGGCCAGGCGGCAGAGTTCGATTTCTCTGGCTCCCAAGCCTGCAAGTCACTGCGCGAGGAGGGTTACGAGGTGGTTCTGGTCAATTCCAACCCGGCCACCATCCAGACCGACCTTGACACTGCTGACAAGATATACATAGAACCGTTGACCGCCGAAACAATAGTCAAGATACTTGAAAAGGAGAATATCGACGGCATCCTGGCCGGAATGGGAGGTCAGACCGCCCTCAACCTGTGCTCGGAGCTGGCCGACCGCGGTGACCTTGAAAGACTGGGAGTCAAACTCCTCGGCACGCAGCCGGACGCCATAGCAATGTCCGAGGACCGTGAGCTGTTCAAGGAGACGATGGTCAAGATCAATGAGCCGGTCTGCAAAAGCCAGACCGTGACCTCCATCCCTGAGGCCAAGGCAGCGGTTGATTGGATCGGCTCGTATCCCGTTCTAATCCGTCCCGCCTACACCCTGGGAGGCACCGGCGGTGGAATAGCGTACAACGAAGAGGAGTTGGAACAGATAACCGGCCGCGGTCTGGCATATTCCCGTATCCATCAGGTGCTTATCGAGGAGAGCGTGCTGGGATGGAAGGAGTACGAGTATGAGGTCATGCGCGACGGTAATGACAACTGCATCGTCATATGCTCCATGGAGAACTTCGATGCAATGGGTATCCATACCGGAGAGAGTATTGTCTGCGCCCCGGCACAGACACTCTCGGACGAGGATCACCAACGTCTGCGCGCATCATCTATCAAGGTCATCAGGGCCTTGCAGATAGAGGGAGGATGTAATGTCCAGTTCGCTTTCAACCCCGAGAACGGAGACTACCGCCTCATAGAGGTCAATCCGCGTGTGTCGCGTTCCTCGGCCCTCGCATCGAAGGCCACTGGCTATCCCATAGCCCGTGTCGCCGCCAAGGTCGCCGTGGGGATGACACTGGACGAGATACTCAACAGCATCACCGGCAACACCTACGCTGCTTTCGAGCCCACCATTGACTATGTGGTGGTTAAGATACCGCGTTGGCCGTTTGACAAGTTCCGCACCGTCGACCGCAGGCTCGGTACTCAGATGAAGAGTACCGGCGAGACGATGGCCATCGGCCGTAGCCTGGAGGAGGCGGTTATGAAGGGCGTTCGCTCTTTGGAGATAGACCGCATCGACCTCGAGGGCGAGGATTGGAGCGAGGAGCGCATCGAAGAGGAGTTGCGCGTCGCCACCGACCTGCGCCTGTTCATCATCGCCGAAGCGATTCGCCGTGGCTGGTCCGTGGAGCGTGTGGCCGAACTCACTCAATGGGACCCTTTCTTCGTCCTCAAGATAAAGAACATAGTGGATATGGAGAATGTTATCTCCGAAGCGTCGGAGATGGATCAGAGGCTCATGAGGAGGGTCAAGCGCATGGGATTCCCCGATGCCACGATCGCCAGGCTCACCGGAATGGAGGAGATGGAGGTCCGTGAGCTGCGCAAATCGATGGGTGTGATTCCAACCTACAAGATGGTCGACACCTGTGCCGCTGAGTTTGAAGCTGTAACTCCTTACTTTTACTCCACCTACGGTAACGATTGTGAGGTGAAGAAGAGTGGCAGGAAGACGGTTGTCATCGTCGGCGGGGGCCCCATACGCATCGGACAGGGCATTGAGTTCGACTACTGCTGTGTCCACGGGGTGATGGCCTTGCAGGACGAGGATGTCGATGCGGTCATCATCAACAACAACCCGGAGACGGTTTCCACCGACTTCGACATATCCGACCGACTTTACTTCGAGCCCCTGACGTTGGAGGACGTCCTCAACATAATCGAAAGGGAGGATGCCGACGGCGTGATCGTGCAGTACGGTGGACAGACCAGTGTCAACTTGGCTGTGGACCTCGACCGCGCCCTGCGCGGTCAAAAGTGCAATGTCCTAGGTACCTCAGCGGACATGATGGACATGGCCGAGGACCGCAAACGTTTCTCAAAGCTCATGGACGATCTGGGCATCCTTCAGCCGGCGAGCGGCACCGGATACTCCTTCGAAGAGGTCAAGGTAATCGCTGACCGCATCGGATACCCCGTTCTGGTTAGGCCCTCATACGTATTGGGCGGAAGGGCTATGGAAATAGTGTACTCCGAGGATGAGTTGAAGACCTATGTGGCCACAGCCGTGAAGGTCTCCAAGAAGCATCCCATACTTGTCGATAAATATCTGACCAATGCAATCGAGGTCGATGTAGACCTTGTCTGCGACGGAAAGGACGTCTACATCGGCGGACTGATGGAGCATATCGAGTATGCTGGTGTGCATTCCGGTGATGCGACGATGGTACTACCGCCGTTCACATTGCCTCCCGAGATTATCAAGGGCCTGGTGGATGTGTCCCGCAAGGTTGCCCTGGCTCTGGAAGTCAAGGGATTGATGAACATTCAGCTCGCAGTTAAGGATGGCGACATCTACATGATAGAAGCCAATCCCCGTGCCTCGCGTACGGTCCCGTTCATATCCAAGGCCGTCGGTGCCCAATTGGCCAAGATTTCAACAAGGGTCATGATGGGTAAATCCTTGAAGGAACAGGGTTACGTCGGTGAGTCGAAAATATCGCATTACGCCATCAAAGCCTCGGTATTCCCGTTCCTGAAACTACCGGGCGTGGACTCGATCCTCACTCCGGAGATGAAGAGTACCGGCGAGGTCATGGGCATAGACGAGGATTTCGGCGTGGCCTGCTATAAGGCCCTGACGTCCGCTGGTCACCAACTCCCTATGAGCGGAGGAGTCTACATGACTGTCAACGATGAGGACAAGCCGCGCATCTTGGATTCGGCGCGTCTGTTGCAGGAGATGGGATTCACGATATATGCCACGAAGGGGACATCCTCCTATCTACGCGAGAGGGGCATCAACACCAAGACCGTCTTCCGTGTCAGCGAGAACATGCCGCCCGATGCCATCGGTCTGATGCGCCGTGGTGAGATCAATCTCATAATCAACACCCCTACGGAAAGCTCGGGAGCACGGAGGGATGGCTTCATGATGAGGCGCCTGGCGGTCGAGTTGGAGATACCGTTCATGACCACCGCTCAAGGTGGTGTGGCAGCGGTGGGTGCTATAAAGGCCGCCAAGGACAACGTCATCGGCGTACGTGACATGCGCTCCTTCACGCTCAGTGGATGATTATACTCTTCACTCCACGACAGCGTTTTAGGGAGGGTATGTACTCCGGCGGTACCGGACCCTCGGTGACCACTAGAAGTCTCGGCTCCTCGCTGAGCTCGGGGTCATCGACCACCGCCTGACGTATGCTCAGTCCGGCTTCCGATATCACCGTTGAGACGTCCGCTAGTATCCCGGGGGTATTGGCATTGGTTGGTATGATCTCCAGAACGTTCCATCCCATTATTGGCGCCACAGAGGCAAGCAGAGGTATGGGTTCCAGACGACTGAAGAACTCCCTCATCTCCGGATTATCCTCGATTCGGGACAGGGTCGACCTAACGATACGGCGGTCAACTTTGGCCGCCCGGCCCAATGCGGAATCGGAAACTTCGACTGTACCAGAATATACCCTACCGTCGCAAATTCGCATACCGTAGCGGAACATGAGCCTTGCGACCTTCTCCTGTGACGGATAACCGGTGAAATACTCTGACAGTCTGCGTTTCATCGTGTCAAGATATGTCATACTGTTAATAATCCTATTCATCAATGGACATCATTGTCCAACATAGTACTGGAAAAAACCATAACATGCGGCTGTAAATGCTAAAATACATGGTCTGCGATTTCCCCCAAGGCCTCTGGCCTGGAGGACTTGGACTTGGTTATGAGGGGAAAAGGCATGGCCCGTGCCTCGGGCAGTATCATCAACGCCATCGTCAGTGGCAAAGGTGGATCATTCGGGATGGACCTTAAGACCTGGGCCGATGTGGAGATAAACGACAGCGGTCGTATCGACATCGTCATCGAAGGGAACGATTTCGAGGACAAGTATCTGGTCCACCGCTGTGTGTCCCAAGTACTTGATACCTATTCACCTCAGGAGATGTATGGAGCCAAAGTCATCACCCGCTCAGATATCCCAATGTCCCGAGGGTTGAAAAGTTCCTCAGCAGCCGCCAATGCGGTAATAATGGCCACCCTGGATGCACTGGATGTGGATGTTGACCCTTTCGATGCCATCAAGATCGGCACCAAGGCATCCCGTGATGCAGGCCTCTCCAAGACCGGTGCATTCGATGATGCCTGCGCCTCATGGTTCGGGGGCATATGCATCACTGACAATTCCACCGAATCACTTTTGAAACGCGGTAGGTTCAACCAGAACTACCGCATAATTATCCATGTCCCCACTCAGAAGGTAAGAAAAAGGGACATCCCCCTTCACCGCATATCAGCATGGAGCGAGTTGATGGAATTGGCCTTCGGGATGGCCTTTACCCGTGACTACCTAAGAGCGATGATGTTGAACAGCCTCTGCATATCAGCGGCTTTGGACCTAGACCAAGAGGTGGCGATGAACGCCCTGGTACACGGCGCTGCCGCAGCGGGGTTCACCGGCACTGGCCCTAGCACCGTCATACTGGTTAAGGAGAACAGGGTGGATGATTTCCTCAACCTCTTCGAGTGTCGCAACGGTGACTTGAGGGTCGTTGACCTCTACAACGGTGAAGATTAATTGTATGAACCTGAAACCGACTGGACTGGACGGAGCTATACCCTCAACGCCTTCACGCTGGCACACCCAGTTCTGTCTTGCCCTTGGATCTCTGGCTTTTGGAGGCAGCCGCCTGAAGAGGTGCGCTATCGACGATGTGACCATATCACTGGTCAAAGCCTTGGAGGCCATGGGTGCTGGTTTCAAGATAAGCGGTGACGTCTGCATGGTCGAAGGTGGGCTTTTTCACCCTCGCGGCGATATCGATGCTGCCGGGAATGAGGACAACCTTGCAATACTGGCAGGCGTGGCTGCGAACCTACCTCGTACCAGTCGCATCAGCTTTGAATCCCGTATCAAAGATTCCTACTCCTTCATCAACGCCCTAATGGCATTGGGTGTGGGCATCTCATCCCAGGCACATGGTCGTGACTCTCCATGGTTGATACGTGGTCCGACTCGACATGGAGGTACCCACATAACCGGTGAAGTCCCTCCCGCATACGTATGCTCCCTCACTTTGGCTTGTCTGTTAAGGATGAGACATTGCGACATATTGATATCGGGTCTCGACCACAGCAGGGCGATGATGGCCATAACCGAGGATGCCTTGACCGGGTTCGGAGTGGGAGTCACCACTGGACTCGGAAACGTCCGAGTCTCCGGTTCAGAGCCTCTGCGACCATCAACCATCAGGATAATGAACGACTCGGAGCTGGCGGCCTATCCTCTGGCGGCCGGCGCCTTATGTGGGAGGGCGACGGTCAGCGGCGATATGGCCGATGAGGCGGTGACCTCCGTGATGAGAGCTCTCAACACAGATGTGTCCACCACCAGGAACAAGATCACCGTGAATGCGTCTGAATTAAACGGCGCCACCATAGATCTGTCCCGATGTCCGCGGTCTTTCCCCGCTATCGCTGTCATGGCAACGGCGGCAAAGGGCGGTACCGTTTT
The DNA here is from genome assembly GCA_007116915.1 of Candidatus Methanomethylophilaceae archaeon. Taxonomy (GTDB): domain Archaea; phylum Thermoplasmatota; class Thermoplasmata; order Methanomassiliicoccales; family Methanomethylophilaceae; genus PWHV01. Next base: position 4,319 of record SKHQ01000021.1, on the reverse strand, counting down.
GCACTCCGCAAAGATACCGGGGAGGGATATCATCACACCGACCGTCAAGATGCTGCGTAGGATGGGTTGCCTGGCGAGGGTTACAGAGGATGGGGCCGTCATCCCTCATTCGGATCTCAAAGGGATTGACCACGGCCATTACGAAGACCCTCTGGTAGCGATGGCGGCCGTGGTGGCGGCCTGCAAGGCCACTGGCGATAGCGAGATAGGAAACCCAGAGATTTGCGAATACGAGTACCCCGGATTCTTAAGGCACATGTCCCTATTGGGATTGGCCATGGACGATTGGTGAACGGAACAAGCTTTTTTTAGAGTGAAGACGTTTAAGACGATGTTACCAGTTTTTATGGGGGGCTGTCACTGACCGATATAGACGAACTTCGAGAGATGATAGAAAACATAGACCGCGAGATCGTCGAATTGATAGCTACTCGCATGGAGGTCGCAGATGAGCTCGGTAAGGAGAAAAACCGACTCGCAAAAGGCCATCGTGACCACGAAGTGGAATCAAAGGTGGTAGAGAGATACCTGGCACTATCCAAGGAAGTTGACATATCCGAGGATGATGCCAGGAAGATCGCATTGACAATATTGGACATCTCTTTGGAACGTCAGAAAAAGCTATTCCAATAAAACATATTAATCTATTCATAATATTCCTAACAGAATATTTACGACAAAAGATGTTTTAAATATTCCCACGATTAGGGACTTTTATTCAACTCATGTTCAGGAGGCTTTTTGTTTGGATAAGATGAAGGTAGCGGTTCTTGGTGCGACGGGGATGATCGGACAGAGGTTCATACAGCTTCTGGAGGACCATCCCTATTTCGAGTTTGGAGGTCTTTACGCCTCCGAGAGGTCAGAGGGAAAGAGGCTCGGAGAGGTCTTGAAGATAAGGGACCACCGCTTCAAGCCTGAGACAATGGATATGATTATCGAGAAGCTTGATGTCAAGAGTGTTGCATCAAGCTCCCGGGTCGCTTTCAGCGGTCTGCCCTCTGAAACCGCCAAGGATACCGAGGTGGAGCTCGCCAAGGAGGGGCTCGGAGTATTCTCCAACGCCTCATCCCACCGAATGTCCCTCGATGTCCCGCTACTCATCCCCGAGGTCAATCCTGAACACCTTGACGCCGTGAAGGACCAATCGACCTTCGCCAACGGCGGCTTTATAGTTACCAACGCCAACTGTTCAACCACAGGGATCGCCCCTCCGTTGAAGGCGCTCAATGAGGCATTCGGTCTTGACATCGTCACCGTTACGACCTACCAGGCGATATCCGGTGCCGGTTATCCCGGAGTACCGTCCTTGGACATTCTCGGTAACATAGTCCCCTACATAGGCGGCGAGGAGGAGAAGATTGAAATCGAGATCAAGAAGATGCTCGGCACTTGGGATGGGTCCTTCAAGCATGCTAATTTCACCATGCTCGCCAATTGTGCCCGTGTTCCGGTCGTCGATGGGCACCTGGAGGCTATGATCCTCAGACTCAAGGATGATCCTGACGTCGAGACTGTGATCAGAGCGTTGGAGGACTTCCCAGCTCTCGACCTTCCCTCCGCACCACGTCAACCGATCATTGTCATGAGAGAGAAGGACAGGCCCCAACCGGCTCTCGACGTATTCGCCGGTGAACCGGATCGTGCCCAGGGCATGGCGGTAAGCGTAGGCAGGGTTAGGAAGGAAGAGGGTTGGTTCAAGATGTTCGTGCTCTCCCATAACACCCTGAGAGGAGGATCGGGAGGCTCGGTTCTGAATGCTGAGCTGGCTAAGGCCAAAGGATTACTGTGAGGATTGAGATGAAACGCACCTATGAGGAAATAAACGAGAAGATCAGGAGCGGTGACGCCGTGGTGATGACCGCGGAGGAGGTCATCTCACTGGTCGAATCCCAGGGCGTGGAGAAAGCCGCTGCCGAGGTGGATGTGGTCACCACCGGCACCTTCGGAGCGATGTGTTCATCCGGCGCCTTCCTGAACTTCGGTCATTCCGACCCTCCGATAAAGATGGGGAAGGTGTGGTTGAATGACGTGCCCGCCTATACCGGCATAGCCGCAGTCGACTGCTACATCGGTGCCACGGAGATGATGGAGGGAGACGGTCAGGATTACGGCGGGGCCCATGTTATAGAGGACCTCATAGCCGGAAAGGCCGTCAAAATGAGAGCCCAGTCCGACGGTACCGACTGCTATCCTCGCAAGGAGATAGAGAGCTTTGTCTCATTGGACACCCTCAATGAGGCCTATATGTTCAATCCCCGTAATGCCTATCAGAACTATGCGGTGGGCGTCAATTCATCGAACAAGACCCTGTACACATACATGGGAAAACTGCTGCCCCGCTTCGGGAACGCCACCTACAGTTCGGCAGGTCAGCTCTCACCTCTGATGAACGACCCGCACTGCGAGACCATTGGTCTCGGGACGAGGATCTTCCTGGGAGGAGGTCAAGGTTATGTGTCCTGGCAAGGAACCCAGTATAACACCACCCACCCCGAGAAGAACGGCGTACCGGTTGGAAACAGCCGTACGCTGGCGGTAATCGGCGATCTGAAAGGAATGAACACCGATTACATCCGCGCACTAAGCGTCCACAACTATGGCATATCGATCGCGGTTGGCATCGGCGTCCCGATACCGATACTGAACGAGGACATCATGCGCGGATGTGCCGTCAGGGACGAGGACATATTCGCCCCCGTAATCGATTACTCCGTCCAATCCCGACGCCGTAAGACAATGGCCGAGGTCAGCTATGCCGAGCTTCGCTCCGGTAGTGTGGAACTGTTCGACCGTAAGGTGAAGACGTCGTCGTTATCCTCATATCCCAAAGCCAAGGCCATAGCCAACGAGCTCAAACGTTGGATGGTCGAAGGGGAGTTCGAGATGACCCGGCCCGTGGCACCGCTGCCTTCATCCGGTAAGGTCAAGCCTCTTAACATATCGACGAGGGAGGAGTTGGAATGAGCGTCCACCGCAAGTATCTCCTGGCTTTCACACCTGAGAGCGCGAAGCTACCGGTTATAGCCGTCCTGGTGCAGAAGTTCGGGATCATCCCCAACATCATGCAGGCCAAGGTCAACGAGAAAGGCGGCCGGTTGGTCCTGGACATCGAAGGGGACAAGGAAAGCCTGGAGAAGGCCAGGGCCTACATCCAGGAACAGGGCATCGACATGAGGGAGTTGGACAAGCATGTGTCCCGCGACGAGTGGCGATGTATCCATTGTGGCGCCTGCGTATCCATCTGTCCCGCAGAGGCTTTCCACATTGACCCCGGGAGCTATGAGGTGGTTTTCACCCCCGAGAAGTGCATAGCCTGTGAGGCATGCATAATCGCTTGCTCACCCAAGGCTATGAAACTGGAACTATGGTGATAAGGGAGCATTTCGAGGTCGCGGAAAGCGCGCTGACGTTGTTGGCACATAAGGAGCATATCCCCTACGGGAAGGATGCGGTCTTCCAGGCCCGGTCCAGCATCGAGGCGGCCATAAAGAAGGACCCCTACTTCGCCACCAGCTTCGAGCCTCTGGTGATGGACTCGGATGAACGCGTCATAAAACGCATGTGTTCTGCCGCTCTCAAGGCGGGTGTGGGACCGATGGCGGCTGTTGCCGGTACGGTGGCGTGGGAGGCTGTTGATGCCATGGTTGCCCAAGGGGCCTCCATGGCTGTCGCCGACAACGGCGGGGACATTGCCCTTGTTTGCGACCGTGCGGTTACGATAGGCATCCACACCGGCGGCCCTCTAGCCGGGATAGGTTTTTCGATACCTCCGCAGGACAAGGTACTGGGAATCTGTAGCTCATCAGCAGAGGTGGGCCCATCCATATCGTTGGGCAGGTCACGGATATGCACGGTGATATCGGAGGATGTGAGTCTCGCGGATGCCTGCGCCACCGCCCTAGGTAATTTGGTCCAGAGTGATGATGAGACCCATCTGAAAGAGTGCCTGGATAGGATATTGTCCATAGCCGACATCAAAGGTGCGATGATAAACGCCGGCGGACGATTGGCGATGAGAGGGGATCTGCCGAGACTGGTGAAGGTCGAGGAACAGGACGATTTGATTACCAGACGTCTCCTCTGACAAGAGGGCAATCCTTTTTTTAGGCGCATATTATATGGAATAATCGCGAGGAGAAGGCAATGACCCTGCGAATGGCCGTACCGAACAAAGGCAGACTCAACGAGAGAGCCTTGGAGCTGTTGAGGAAATCAGGGCTGGAGATGGACGTCAACTGGGGACGGCGCCTGTATGCGTCAGTGGACAATCAGGATTTCGAGATCATGTTCGTCCGTGCCCAGGACATACCCCGGTT
>SKHQ01000096.1 GCA_007116915.1 Candidatus Methanomethylophilaceae archaeon | reverse complement strand
TGTAAGTCAAGGAGGAATCGGCCAGTACCAGCCATGATCCGGCAACACCCACAGCCAGGCCGATGGCGATCATCGTGGCGAAGGTCTGACGCGGGACACGGAAGGCGTTGCGGACGCCCATTACGGACAGCCTGCTCCTCCCCACCCTCCGGGAGGTGACGAAGACCCTGTTGTCCTTGTGATACTCCAAAGCCTCACGCGGTGTCAGTTTGCGCAGCTGCGACAGAGGGAGCAACATCGCCAACAGGACGAAGGTGTAGGCTATTGCCGCCCCCATCAGGAACGGGTAGTAAACCGCGGGCAGTACGAATTCTATGTCACCGAAGAACTGGGCATAGATGTCGAGTAGCCCGACGGTGATGAAATAGCCTAGCAACGCTCCCAATATTGCGGCTATGGTGCCGATGACCAGCCCGAAGCCGAGATACCCCTTCATTATCTCACGGTTGGTGTAGCCCATGGACATAAGAACGCCGATGAAACGGGAATCGTTCTGCACCATCCTCTGGAACACCATGAGTATGGCCACCGCTCCTACGGTCAGGAACAGCACCGACATAACTGGCATTATGTAGCGGAACTCATCGGCACCGGCGCGCAGGAAGGTCACCGAAGGATGGGATGACTGTAGTATCACATCGGCAGCAAGGTCCCCCGGCAGTGTCTCGAAGTAAACGTTGAGCTCAGTTATGGCCGCGTTAACGTCATCGGATAGGAAGGCGACACTGTTCACGATCGGTCCGATGGGCATTCCGTTGACCTCCAAGGTCTGGAGGTGGTCGAGGGGCGTGAAGACTATGGCCACTCCGCCCGGGATGCTGAAACCGCCCATGCTCACCGTACCGGTCATCAGGAACTCGGAGCTGGTTCCCGTGCCCACTATCTCCAGCGGAAAGCTCTGACCGAGTATGGTCAGATTGGCCTCACTGCCCAGGACCAGACCCTCATCCCCCATACCGGTCTGTGCGACCGCCTCTCCGGCAGCGGGCTGCATTATTCCTTCCTTGGGTTTGATTATGTTGATCGATTGATCGGAGAGGTCCTCCAATCCGATGATGTAGGCAGGATAACGGATGCCATCATGCCAGTAATGCCCCTGCAGGACCAGCCTCAGCTGGTACTCGTCTATGGTCCCGTTGGCCTTCATATCATCCAATTTGGTGGTGAGCGAGGCCTCATCGACGAAGTCGTCAAGGTTGATGAAGACATCCGGGAAGTTGGTGGACTCCACCTGGGCATCGACACTGGCATCGAATACCTCCGCCCCGTAGAAGCCCATGGCGAACATCCCCACCGCCCATGCCATGAGCAGTGAGATGCCGATCACCCTCCATTTCATCTGGCGGTTCTTACGGACCACCGACAGGGTCAGTGTCCTCATCTCAAACACCGCGCTGCAGCCTGCCGTCGTCCAGTTCAAGGACACGGTCAGCAAATTTTTTGATGTTGTGGTTGTGGGTGACGATGAAGAAGGTCATACCCAGTTCCGCCTGGAGCTCCTTCATCAACTCCATTATGGAAGCCTCCCTCTTTCCATCGAGGTTGCCGGTGGGCTCATCCGCCAGGATCAGGACCGGTTCCTTCGCCAAAGCACGAGCGATCGCAACCCTCTGCTGCTCGCCGCCCGAGAGCTCCTGGGGGAAGTTCCTCATCTTGTCACCCAGACCCACTAGGTCCAGGTACTTCTTCGCCTTGGCGGAGTTGGCGGCCCGGTCTTTGGAGACGGTCTCCAAAGACAGTTCCACGTTCTCCTTGGCGGTGAGCGTAGGTATGAGGTTGTAGAATTGGAATATGAATCCCACCTTGCGTCTGCGGAAATCGCTCAGTTTGGTGGCGTTGTATCCGGAGATGTCCTCCCCGTCGATCGTGACCCTTCCACCGTTCGGCACATCGATGCCGCCGAGAAGGTTGAGCAGTGTGGTCTTGCCGCTGCCGGAGGGCCCCATTATGACGAGCATCTCCCCTCTGTCTGCACTGAGGTCAAGACCTTTCAGGACCTCGGTCACCTCCCCACTGGAGTAGTAACCCTTGTCCACAGAATCCAATTCCACTAGAGCCATAGGCGGACCTCCGTTTTTTTTGCAAGAATATTATGTGTTTATTAGATTATCCTTAACGGCAATTAACAAAGACCGCTCATAGACCGCGTGTCAGGAAAACCAAGACGACAACTCCGACCACCGGTACGATGACGAGGCCGATCATCGGAGCGGCCGATACGTTGAACAAAGCCCCTGCCAGACCTAAAGCCATGGAAGCGAAGCCCATCAATGTGAGCCCTATGCCCACTGTGGTCGCCAACTTCTCCGGGTCGGCGCATTTGTCCGGGTCGTAACCGGCTATCACCTCGGGTTTCTTACCGATCCAGATCGCGAGGCCTATCAGCAGCATTGAGAAACCGAGAATGAGGGTTATTATCGATAGGACATCCATAGAGCCACCGTTCTTTAATTCTTCAATATGATATCATGAATAAAATGTTTTGCCTCACCAGGTCCCGTAGGTGCCGTGGTCCTTGGCCGCCCTCACCATGGCCAGTATGTTGCCGGGCGGGGAGAAGGGGGGCACCTCGCAGCTGGTACCGATGATGAATCCCTTGGGGCTGTCACGACCACCGACGATCTGCCTCGCGGCCTCATCGTATATGGCCTTGGGATTGGAGACTATGAATCGTTTCGTATCCACCGAGGGCATGATGGTCGCTTTGTCACCGAACGCCTCCTTCAGGAGTTCGGCGGGAAAGACCTCCCTTCCCTTGTATCCCATGTGGACTATGGTCAGCGGCGAGTAGATTAACTTGTTGATGAAAAGATGGTAGTCATTGTCGTGGTTGCCGCAGAAATGATAGAAGACCTGCGGCCCCGCTCCGCGGGTGAGGGCCTGTTTCACAAGATACTCTAAGTTGTCAGCAGCGATCTTATCGATGGTCTCCGGAGGCATTATATCGCTGTTGGCCAGGACCGCGCCTGTGGTCAGTAGAGCCATTCCGTACCGCTTCGCCAAAGCCTCGGCGCCCGACACGGCGGTGTCGGTGTATTTACGGACCAGCTTCAACGCCAAGTCCATATCTGTCATCGTCCACATCAAAAACTGTTCGATGCCGCACAGTCCCGCCCCGGACCCCTCGGGTTCAGGACAGGGTGAGATGGGGACGAACATTGTGGGGAGTTTCTCTTTGATGTAGTCGTAAGCCCTGCTCAACTGGGTGAAAGTGAATCCTTTCTGGATGGCCTCCGCATCGGGGACCTCGAGGAGGTCCACGTCCTCCGGTTCCTCGACGACGATGTTCTCCGGCACTGGAGGCGTATAATCCATGAATTTGAGACGGATGCCCAGCTCAGGCATCCAAGGATGGGCGAAATAGTACTTGGTCACCGGCAACAGGTCGTAGAGCTGCTGCACATAGCCCAGGCAGTGGGCTCCTAGTTCGGGCTTCTCATAAAAATCGCGTATCGTGAAGCCGCAGGCCACGGTGGAGTGGGAAAGCATCATCGGGTCCACCGGGATCCGGTCCGCCTCCCCGCCTAGGACGGCAGCGGCATAACGCCTTCTCGACTTAGTCTGCCAGTCGAGGTCGATGGGTGGAAAGAGGTCTGCGGTGTCCATGAGGGTAGCATGGTGGTGTTCGATTATTACCTTTGTCCACGGAAGGTTCTTTATGGACGTTTTACGATTCAGTTGGATAATTCATCCATCCGAGGGATTTCATGCAATGGGTAAAGGAAAAGGTAAGAGAGGAGTTGGCCATAGGATATCGCGGTCCTGACCAAGGATGTGAGTACCATCCCTGCCATCATGATGGACAGGACTGCAGCTGGTGCTTCTGTCCATTCTATCCCTGTGAACTCCCTGAACTCGGGACTCGTGTGAAATCATCGCGGACCGGTGAGATGGTCTGGAGCTGCGTGGATTGCGAGTTCCTGCACCGGGACGATGTCTCCAGGTTCGTGGCGGAACGTACGCAGGAGATGAATATCACCGACCCTAATGACTCTCGGCTTCAGGAACTGTTCACAGAGGTCTGCGGACGTTTCCGTACCCGTGCCAAAGCGATCATGATACTGGGGGCGACATCTGATGCCGGCAAGTCCCTGACCGTGACAGCACTCTGCCGCATCATCAATGACATGGGTTACTCCGTCGCTCCCTTCAAGTCGCAGAACATGAGTCTGAACTCATCCGTGACGCTCAGTGGTGACGAGATATCCCGTGCTCAGCAACTACAGGCCATGGCGGCGAGGATCGAGCCCGATTTCCATATCAATCCCATACTGCTCAAGCCGAAAGGCGATGCCGTGTCGCAGGTCATCGTGGAAGGACGTCCCTTCGCCGACTATGATGTGCGCTCCTATTACGGGGAGTTCATACCTCAGCATGGATTCGCTATCCTGGAGAGGAACATCGAGTATCTGAAACGTAAGAACGACTACGTGATCATGGAAGGTGCTGGTTCACCTGCGGAGATCAACATATACGACCGTGACATCGCCAACATGGGGGCCGCCCGCGTTGCGGATGCCGATTGCATACTGGTCGTCAACATAGAGAAGGGCGGGGCCTTCGCCTACGCCTACGGCACCGTTATGCTAATACCCGAGGAGGACCGCCGCATGGTTAAGGGCATAGTGATCAACAACATGCACGGTCAGGCCTCATACCTCGATGAGGGCATCAGGGAGTTGGAGGATAGGTTGGGGATCCCCGTGCTTGGTGTGGTTCCTCACATTGAACTACGTCTTCCCAAGGAGGATTCCTTGGGATGCAAGGACCGGGCCGGCGACGGTCCGGACGTGGCGGTAATAAGGTTGCCGCGTATCTCCAATTTCACCGACTTCGATGCACTCGAGATGGAAGGCGCCCGGGTCCGCTTCGTCAACGAACCGGGCCAGCTCGCCGGAGCGGACATGATCGTGATACCGGGGAGCAAGAACAGCGTCGGCGACCTGGAATGGTTGAAGAACGTCGGATTCGACGTCGCTTTACTGTCCTTGAAGGGCAAGGTGCCGATACTGGGCATCTGCGGGGGATATCAGATGATGGGCTCCCGTATCGAGGATCCGATGGGCATCGAGGGTGATGGACCGGGAGAACACGAAGGCCTCGGCCTGTTGCGTACGGTCACGGTCTTCGATTCTCAAGACAAGTTCACCAAACAGGTCGAGGGCACCCTGGCATCCGGTGAGGGAAAGGTGCGTGGCTACGAGATCCACATGGGTAGTAGCGACCGTGCCGGCCATGAGCCCTTATTCCTCATCCACGACGACGGCGTCCGCGAGGAAGGGTGCCTGGACATTGAGAACAAGGTCATGGGCAGCTATATACACGGACTTTTCGACCTCCCGGCGTTCCGCCGTTTCGCATTCGCCATGGGAGGGAGTCAAGAGGTCTTCGGCAACGACCGCGACCACATAGAGGACGTGGAGGAGAACCTAGACCTTCTCGCCGATGCCTTCCGTGAAGCTTTGGACATGGACCGTTTCGTCACGGAGTTCATGGAGGTGGTAACATGCCCTCGCTGATGTTCCTGGGCGCAAGCTCCGCTGCCGGTAAGAGCACAATCAGTGCCATCGTATGCCGTCTCCTCAGCCGCCGCGGTCATGATGTGGTTCCTTTCAAGACCCTCAATCTCTCCCTGAACTCATTCGTGGACAAGGACGGCGGTGAGATGGGGATGTCGCAGGCGTTCCAGGCCTGGGCATGTGGTCTGGAACCGGAATGCCGCATGAACCCCGTCCTAATCAAACCCCATGGACCGGGTAGGTTGCAGACCATCATCGCCGGCCGTCCAGTCGAGGGTGACGACCTTCGGGAAAAGGCATTCAGTACCGCCCTGGAATGCTACGAATCGTTGGCCGCGGATCATGAGATAGTGATATTGGAGGGTTCAGGGTCGGCGGCGGAGATAAATCTTAAAAAGACGGACATCGCCAACATGCGCACCGCCCGCGAGACCGGCTCGCCCGCCGTCATCGTGGGCGACATCGATAGTGGCGGTGTGTTCGCTGGTATATACGGCACATACATGCTTCTGGAGCCGGAGGACAGGAAGCTGGTCAAAGGGTTCATAATCAACCGCTTCCGCGGCGATGACAGCATCCTCGGACCGGCGATAACCAAGATAGAAGAGTTGACGGGCATGCGGTGTCTGGGAGTAATGCCCTATCTGCCTGTCAGACTGCCGAGCGAGGATTCATTGGACATGTCCGGCGGTGGTGAACTGTCAGGAACGGACGTGAGGCAGGCGTGGATGGACAACCTGGAGCGTCTGGTCGATGTGGCCGAGAAAAGTCTCGACATCGACGTCATCATGAGTATATTGGAGGGATCATCCGCCTGAGGCCACTGCGATGGCCCTTATCACGTCACCATCGCTCGGCACCAAGGTCATTGGCACCGGAGTCTTCCCTCTGACGAATATGTGACCGTCAGGATTCAAACCCAGTTCCAAAGCTATGCCTTCCAGGGTCCGTCCATCGACCATGATGGAGAACTCCTCCCTGCCATTCACAAGGACGCAACCGACCATGCCCCCCCATCGCCTCGGGATAAAAAACATTTGCGTCCACAAATCATTATATACCTTTCTTTTAATATTCCAGGTTCATGAAAGAAGCAAAAGGATGCTCGATGGAATCGAACGCAAGCGTCATCCAGTCCTGTCGCTTCTTCTTTTTTAGGCCGCTCCAGTAAGGCATCTCTAATCCTTCCTGGGTCGTTGGCGCGTCGGTTTGGCAGACCTACGCACCGTGCTCCGAGCAACTTCCGGGGAAGGGATCTTTAACCAACTGAATCCTCGCGGCTTTTCTGCGGGTGTACGAAACAAAGGATGAATTGAAGATGTTGGGAATAAACGACCCTTACATATTGGCGGCCTATGGGTTGAGCTTCGCCCTCGCCCTCGTTTGCATAGTATACGGAATAATCAATTGGAACAAAGGAGGTGAAGAGTGTGGTTGATACAGTCACCTTCACAGTCATCACCGCCTTCTACCTCTTGACAATCGCCTACCTGGGATACCTGGGTTACAAGAAGACCAAACAGTCCGATGACTACATGGTCTGCGGAAGGAAGATCAGCCCTCTAGTATTGGCACTGTCCTACGGTGCCACTTTCATATCCACTTCCGCCATCGTCGGTTTCGGTGGCATTGCTGCTCTCTACGGCATGGGGATCACATGGCTCACCGTTCTGACCATAGGTATCGGAGTGTTCGTGGCCTTCGTCGTCTACGGGAAGAAGATCAGACGTATCGGTCAGGCCACCGGCGCCGTGACCTTCCCCGACCTGTTCGGAAAGGTTTACAAGTGTGAGAAGCTGCGCGTCGGCGCGTCGGCGATCATACTGCTCGGTATGCCTCTGTACACTGCCGCCATCCTCATCGGCGGGGCGCACTTCATCAACACGACACTAGGCATAGGGTATGACACATCATTGTTGGCTTTCGCCATAATCGTCGCCATATACGTGATAGGCGGCGGTCTGATCGCGGTGATGTACACCGATGCCATGCAGGGAGCGATCATGCTGGTGGGAATGCTCATACTTCTGGCGCTGACATATGTTGTCCTCGGCGGCGTGACCAGCGCCAACCAGGAACTCACCGACATGGCCTCGCTGATGCCGGCGGGACTGGCGGCGGGCGGAATGGTCGGTTGGACGGCAATGCCCTCTCTTGGTTCGCCCATATGGTGGACGTTGATCAGTACGATCGTCCTCTGCGTCGGCATAGGTGTGCTGGCTCAGCCGCAGCTGTCGGTCAGGTTCATGACTGTCAGCAACGACCGCGCCCTCAACCGCGGTGTCCTGATCGGGAGCATATTCGTCCTGGTGATGCTGACATCGGCATTCACCATCGGCGCCCTCAGCAACGTCTACTTCTGGAACGAGGAAGGCGTCCTGGCGGTCACCGCCGCCGGTAACGTCGATGCCATCATACCGCTGTTCATCAACAGCGCCATGCCGGACACTTTCGTCATAGTGTTCATGTTGGCCCTGCTGGCGGCGGCCATGAGCACACTTTCGTCCCTGTTCCACAACATGGGGACCACCCTGGGCTACGACCTTTACAAGATGACCTACGGTCGCAAGAAGAAGATCGTCCAGCGATCGGCCAAGAGGGTGTCTCAGATCGGCGCAATCGTGATGATAGTGGTCAGTCTGGCACTCGCCTTCCAGATGCCTCCGGACATCATAGCCCGTGCCACGGCCATGTTCATGGGTCTCTGCGCCGCAGCGCTACTGCCCGCTCTGACCTACGCGCTGTACGTCAGGAACCCGGATTCACGTCCGGCGGGTGCCAGCATGCTGATCGGTGCTTCGGTGTGGATGCTGTGGACTCTCTTCGTCCACGCCCGTGAGTCGTCAATCATCGGACTCAGCAAGCTGCTGTTCGGGACCACCGCAGTCCTAGGGCATCCCTACGACGTCATGAACCCCATAGTGGTGGCATTGCCGCTGTCCATAGCGGCACTGGTGGTCATGCACTATTGGTTGAAGCGTCAGGGCTGAAGACCGTCCAAACCCCTTCCACTTTCTTTCTAATCAAAGATAAATAACAGAACACTAATCGGGAAACAGGCCGAGGTAGTCTAGCCTGGTAAGGCGGTGGTCTCGAAAACCACTGGCGTCCCGCCTCGGGAGTTCGAATCTC
>SKHQ01000033.1 GCA_007116915.1 Candidatus Methanomethylophilaceae archaeon | reverse complement strand
TTTGACCTGTTCACCATAGGATCCACGATCGCGGTCGCCCTGATATTCGTGATATCCATACTCCTGCTGTGCACAGGGATACCGAAGGCCAAGGAGTATCAGATGTGCCGTCTGACCGAGAGGGGCATGGTGTGCCAGGACAGGGACTGGCCTTGGAAGATAGAACCATTCCCGTTGGCAATGTTGACCTGTCTCGGCCTTTCGGCCATGGCGATATCACTCGGACTGGCTGCCATCATAGGCGCGTTCCTGGCAGGTATGCTTTTCGCGGAGTTCGCCCATGGGAAGCTGGAGAGCAAGTTCAAGGGTATCAACGCCTTCCTCGTGCCATTCTTCTTCGTCTATGTGGGAATGCGCGTCGAGATGGCCGGATTCACCGAGATACTGGGCCTCGCCGTCGGAACCATCATACTGGCGATAGTGGGTAAGTATCTGGCCGGTTATTTCGGTGTCATCTGGACCGACAAGTCGCTGGGCAAGGAAACTGGCAATATCGTGGGCATCGGAATGTCCCCGCGTGGTGAGGTGGGCATAATCATTGCCGCCATAGGTCTTACCGCCGGAGCGATATCCCGTGACATGTACACCGTCGTGGTATTCATGTCCATAATAACCGCTCTGATAGCGCCGCCCTGGTTGGCTCACGCCTTCAAGAAGAAGTACGAGGGCGATGCAAGCAAGATGCTTGATTGAGCACAAACCCATTTTTCTTTTTCGGGGGTTCTCCCCCTTTATCTTTTAATTTTGCAAGCCCTTCGTTTAGAGCCAGGGCTGAATCAAGATAAGAGTATAAATTAGACCTCGATCTCAAAAATCAAACTGGCCAGATGTTACTGGACACAACGACCACTATGGAGATGACTATACATGCTCCGATCACTACATAGGGGCTGATCTTGATGGAACTGTCATCGTCGGTGTCGAAATAACGCACCAGACCCGCTGAAGACTGGAAACCATCTCCTTTCTTCTTAGCCATTGATTAGGCACAAATTCTCCTCTCTATAAATATCTTGCTTATTGTCCCCCCCTCGGCAGTCTGCTGATAAATCATTTATATCAACCAGGTATACCAGCCGATGATAGTATGCATTGGGCAGACGTCATCGCCAAGGAATTGATGTCCAGACAGGACAGCAATCTGATATCCGCAGGAATAAGCCCCACCGGTTTCATACATGTGGGTAGCCTCAGGGAGGCAGTTACCGCTGAGGCGGTGCGTAAAGCCCTGGAGGATAAAGGCGCTGACGCTAGGATGATCTACCTTATCGACTCCTATGATCCATTGAGGCGTTGTTACGAATTCCTACCCGAAACATTCGAAGGCGAAGTCGGCAAGCCGATAAGCCACATCCCCTGCCCTTATGGGTGTCATGATACCTATGCTGACCACTTCATAAAGCCGTTCATGGACTCCATGGACGGTCTGGGTGTGAACTGTGAAATCTTTTGGACCCACGAACTCTATCAACGTGGTGAGTTCGCAGAAACGATCGATGCCAGTTTCAAGAGGCGCGACCAGGTCATGGAGATACTGAGTACTGTCACTGGCAGGACCATGCCGGAAGATTTCAACGCCTTCAGCCCCCTATGCCATAGCTGTGGTCGTTTCAGTACCACGAAGGTCACAGGTTACGAGTTCCCTTACGTTCATTACGTTTGTCAGTGCGGCGAGGAGAGCAAAGCGGATATCCGTCGTGGCGAGGGAAAACTCAGCTGGAGGTTGGAATGGCCAGCCAAATGGAAGATATTCGGAGTTACATGCGAGCCCTTCGGCAAGGACCACGCGGCAGCAGGAGGGTCATACGATTCCGGAGTTAGACTGGTCAGGGAGGTGTTCGATGCCGAGCCTCCCCATCCTATCCCGTATGAGTTCATTCAACTGAAGGGAAAGGGTCAGATGCACAAATCCACCGGTTCAGCGGTCTCCGGCGTGGATGCCCTCAACATGACCCCTCCTTCGGTCTTCAATTACACCATACTACGGGTCAACCCGGAGAGGCATATCGATTACGACTCGGAGTTGGGCATATTGGACATGGTCGATGAGTACGACCGCATAGAGTCCATGCATTTCGATGGGGATGCCACCGACAAGGAGGAGGACCTCGTCCGTGCCTATCAACTGTCCCAGCCTCGAGGGGTACGTGAAACCAAACCGGTTCAGATATCGTATCGTCATCTCGTTAACGTTGTCCAGGTGTCCAAGGATTTCAACGATGTCCTCGAGACGCTGAAGAGGACGGACGACATGCGCGGCATCAGTGTGGAGGAGCTCAAGACTCTGGAACAGCGTGTGGCCTGTGTCAAATACTGGCTCAACGCCTTTGCTCCTGAATCGGTCAAGTACACGATAGCCGAGGATATGCCCGATGTGGACATCGGTGCCGAAGAGTCACATTTCCTCGCCGAGCTATTGGAGCAGTTGAAGGGCTGTGCTTGGAACGGCGACGTGGTCCACAACACCGTCTATGAGACGGCGAAATCATCGGGACTGGGTGCCAAGAAAGGTTTCCAGACGCTGTACCGCATCTTCATCGAGAGGCGCAACGGACCCCGTATGGGATACTTCCTTGCCACTCTGGAAAAGGACTTCGTCCTCGCCCGGGTCGCTGAAGCGGTAGTCAAGGACTAGAACAGGATACCCATCTGAGACAGCTTCTCAGGGAGGTAGGTATCGGTGACGAAGTCCAGGCCGTATTTGGCCAAGGCCTGCTGCTCAGCCTTCTTGCCCATCTGCAGCATGGCTTCTATCTCCGACCTCCAGAACTCATCGTTGAAACGAGGATCGTTCAGCTCGCTCTTGAGCGCCGCAACGTCCTGGTCGCTCAGTTTGTCGGATGGCAGGTCGTAATTGAGGATGTCGCTGCTGGTGATGCCCACGTACTCGGCACTGGGAGTGGCAAGGTAATCGGATATGTGGGCGGTCTTGATCGCCCCGTAGGCGATGGATGCGAATATGCGGAATGACCACGGGTCACCGTCGGTGAAGACCACCACCGGTAGGCCCATCTCCTCATTCAATCTCTTCATGAAGCGCCGCGTGCTACGAGCGGGCTGACCTTTCAAATGCACCAGGAGAGCGTTGCTCTGCTCGTCAAATCCGTTCTCCACCAGACGATCGAACATACCGCCGGTCTCGATGGCGATGATGAAGTCCGCCCCGGCGGATTTCATCTCTATCTTCTCCTTATCGACGTTGTAGGGGATGCTGTAACCGGAGTCACCGACATCATCACGGCAATTGATCGTCTTGCGCTTACCCTTACGGTCCGTCTCGATTATGGTCAGATCTCCGATGACACGGGCACCGTCCTCCTCAGGACGTAGTTTGAAATCCTCACGCATGCAACGGCTGACGATCTCCAGGTCCTCGGCGAGGAGGTTGCTCTCGTCCTGGGAATGGAACTTACCGTTCCCCCATCCCTCGGATATGTAGTACATCTCCCTAAGGGTGGAGGAGTGTTTGTTGTCTATCATATCGCGGATGAAGTCCACCATGTGCAGGGTGCGAAGCATCAGGGTCGCACCCTTGATGGTCTTGGCACTACGGTTGGCGGTCAGGCCGCCGTAGGTCCACACGTTCTTGCGTGGATCGAACTCGATGTTCTTCTTCGACCGTAGTGACAGGTTCATCTGCGGGATGTCACCATGGTCCAACTGGTCGTAGACCGATTCCGCTATCTGTAACAGTTCGCGGACCGCCTTCTCCTGCCGTTCAGTCGTCGTCATCCAGAATCTCCTCCTCGATTTCTTCCTCTTCCTCGTCCACGTAGGAATCGCTCTCGCTTATATCCATCCCTTTTATGCCCCAATCTCCGGGGAGTTGATCGGCACCCATGATCATCGCCGGGTTGAGACCCGACACGAATATGTCGGACTCCTCGAACACATCAGAGAGCTCACCGTCGAGCTGGAACTCCAACTCCAGACATGCTGCCGGGGGTAGGGCCTCCACCTTCCAAGTGGTCTTACCCTCCTCGGTGACTTCCAAGAGAATGTCCGACATTATGGTCTCGTTGAGACAGCTTTTCGGCAGTACGCTGTGCAGCATGAAGCTCTTGGGAGTTGTCGTGTAGTTATAGATGTTGTAACGCAGATTCCGCAGCCCCTTCTTCCCGGTGGTGGAGAAGGGTTCCACCCAGACCACGTTCATTATCTTGGTTATGGTGGAATCAAGACTCGGTACGGGGCGTCCGAGCATCGTGGCACTCTTCTGCGCAATCTCAGGCAGTATCTGTTGCACCACATCGAATTTCGCCCGGGTCTTCTTCTTGCGCTCCTTCTTGTTGAGATGGCCCTTCAGACTGCGGGCGCACAGTCGCAGAGCAAGGGATATCTCCTTACCGATCTCCTCGATATTGGCAACTGCCTCCTTCCCCTCCGATGTGAACGGTACCTTGGTTGAGGCTATGTGGACCAGTATTATGGCCGGTCCGTAAGGTATTCCCTTACCGCCTCTCTGTTCCAGGCCGTAGTTCCTCCAATCGATGGACTCAACCGCCTTGGTGATGACGCAAGCACCTTGCTGGTAAAGCAGAGGGACGCGATTGGCGAAGCGGAGAATGGTTACCTGGCCCTCAGATTTCAACTCCCCTCCGTAGACTATTCCGGCTTCAATGACGAATGCATTGCCGTTGGCCACTCTCGGTGCCCTCGTCACGGGCGGTGCGTAGTACTCGGGGCGGTGACCCTCGAGCACGTGTTTGAGGCCTTTTTTGATGAGGTCCTCCCCGATGGGGGACAGACAGTCCGTCGGTGGCGCCATTATCTTGACCATGGAAACAGCGTTGACCAGGTCACGACAGTTGTCGCGGGTCAGTGACGAGGTCTTCATTTCGCCGTTCAGAACGGATATCTCCAAAATGTCGTTGGCGACACGGTCGCTGATACGGCTGAAGTCGTTCTTAAGGAAATTTCGCAGGGTCTTCTGCTTGCTGTCACGTGCCAGGCGCATCATGTCCCCGATTTCCAGGCCATGGATGTGAGGTTTCACTTCCTTGGATTTGGGCGGCAAACGGCTTGTGGCACGGGCAAAGAGGTATCTCTTCCCCTCCGGATCCGTGTAGGTCAGCTCGGCATGAGGGTTGACGATGGCCGTGTTCTTGAGGTATTCGAATACCGATTGCTTGCCTTTTATGTAACGGCCACGGATGTAGTACTCGATCCTCGTCCCATGGACCTTGTCCGGCCATATGAATGGATTATCGTTATTAACATTGGGACGGTTCTTCTTGGTGTCCACGGTTATGTCCATGACCCAGGCGGTGTCCTCCTCCTCTATCTTGGACATGACTCGGGCGGACTTACCGGTGGTTATGTTACCATACATAACAGTGGCGGATATCCCTATGCCCTGCTGTCCGCGTGATTGCCTTTGGGCATGGAAACGTGAGCCGAAAAGAAGGCGCCCGAACACATTGGGCATCATGTGATGGACTATCCCCGGACCATTATCCTCTATGGTTATGCGGTACTCCTCATCCTCTTCCGTCCTCTCCACCGATACGGAGATGTCAGGGAGAATACCTGCTTCCTCGCAGGCGTCCAGTGAGTTGTCTACCGCTTCCTTTATCCCCATGAGCAGAGCCTTGGAGCGGGAATCGAAACCGAGGATGTGTTTGTTCTTCTCGAAGAACTCGGTTACGGAGATCTCCTGCTGCTTGCCTGCCAGGTCGTTCGCTATGGAGCGTTTCCGGGGGGGCTCAGCCTTTTTGGTGATACCGTCGTCTGAGTGCATCCGGACATATGAAGGGCTGGAATCATATTAAATCTTGCCAGAGTCCCTACTCGTCGAATCTCTCTCCGCAGCTGGGGCAGACATCGGCGTCCTCGGGGACCTCGGCACCACAGTCAGAGCATATGAACGTCTCATCATCCGGCTCAGGTTCTGGTTTCGTGGGCATCTGTGGCGGCACGTACTGCGGTATGATGCGTCCGCAGCCAGGACAAATCTCGGCATCTTTGCTAAGGGGTGCTCCGCATTTCAGACAGGGCCTCCCGTCACGGGGAGGCACACGACCCTGCTCCTCCATCTTCTCAATGGCCCGGTCAACGTTCTTCTTCATCCACCAGGATAAGAAGGCCAGGAAGAAGAAAGGCATCGCAACCAGGACGAATAGATTGTTGAAGTTCTGACTCCAATAGAACAACCAGGCATCGGGGCCTGTCTTCGTAATCGGGCCGTTGGCATCGCTGGTCCGGAATTCTTCGCCATTCTGATCAGCGGTGAAGTAGAAGAAATAATTCTCACCATCGTCTAATATCCTATTCGCTTCGTAGAAGAAACCACCTGGGACGTCCTCGTCCTCGATGGTGGTATTCTCCATTGGGATGCTATAAATCAGCTCTCCGATGCTGGTCTCAAGATAGACCGCAGTGATGATTCCAATGTGAACGGTGACGTTGCTCACATTGTTGAACACGGTAACGTTGTAAGTGTAGTTGCCGTCATCCGCAACACCCATCGGATAAACGGTGCCCTGGGTCAAAGGACCTCCCTCGATGTTCGCCATGTTGTCGGGGTTGTTGTCGTAATACGCGTAGGTGAAGGCGAATGCCACAGTGG
Source organism: Candidatus Methanomethylophilaceae archaeon (assembly GCA_007116915.1). Lineage (GTDB taxonomy): Archaea > Thermoplasmatota > Thermoplasmata > Methanomassiliicoccales > Methanomethylophilaceae > PWHV01. Next base: position 2,117 of record SKHQ01000033.1, on the reverse strand, counting down.
TGATTATCATGACGAACGCCACGCCCCAAATGGTGATCCATTTGAGGTCCTTGAGTCCGAAGTTCTTGGGTATGATATAGGCGGCTATGGCCATTATGAGTGTGGCCATGCACAGAGTACCATCCTTTTCGGCGATGAGAAGGAAGAAGGATATCAGCAGAGCGAGGGCAATACCAGTCGGTACGGCGTATTTACTCTCAAGGAAACTGATCGCCTTGTTCTCTGGATTCTCTTCGGACATCGCACCGGGATAGGCTATTTGCCCCTTAAACATTACCTTGGTCCAAATGATTAATTTATATTGGTGTAGGATTTCACGATGAATGGAGCAAACTTATGGCCCTGACCATCGAGGAACAGATAAAGGAACTCGAGGACGAGATAGCCAACACCAAATACAATAAGGCAACCCAGGCACACATAGGCAAGCTCAAGGCCAAGATTGCACGCCTCAGCGCAGAGGTTGAGAAGAGACGTTCCGCCAAAGGCACTACCAAAGGGTACAGCGTCAAGAAGGCCGGCAATGCCACCGTAGCGCTCATAGGGTTTCCCAGCGTGGGTAAGTCAACGCTCCTGAACCAATTGACCGACGCCAAGAGCGAGGTGGGGGATTACCACTTCACAACTTTGGACGTGGTCCCGGGAGTGATGGAGCACAAACACGCCAAGATCCAGATCCTTGATATGCCGGGATTGATCAGAGATGCATCCCGCGGTAAGGGCCGGGGACGTGAGGTCATCGCTGCCGCCCGTTCTGCTGACGTCATTCTCTTCGTGGTGGATGTTTTCGATCCCCACCTCCATGTGTTGTTGAAGGAATTGGAGGACGCCGCTATTCGTTTGAACCAGGTGAAGCCTGATATCGTCATCACACCATCGGACCGCGGAGGCGTCACTGTTCTCAGCACCGTCAAACTTACCATGATAGACGAGGAGCTCGCCAAATCCATGGTATCCGCCTTCGGTTATGTGAACGCCAACGTGGTCATCCGTGAGGATATCGACGAGGATCAGTTACTGGACGTATTGGCAGGTAACCGGGTTTACATCAAGGCGTTGATAGCAGTGAACAAGGTCGATCTAATAGACCCATTCAAACTCCCTGCTGTCTATGAGAAGTTGCCGGATTTCAGTAAAGTCCCGGTCTCCGCTCAAAACGGCACCGGTATGGAAGACCTCAAGGACGCCATGTTCGAAACCATAGACCTGATACGTGTGTATATGAAGCCACAAGGTCAGGAGGCGGATCTCGACGAGCCTCTCATCGTGAGGAGGGACAGTGACATAGGCGAGGTTTGCGACCAGATACATCGTACGTTCCGACCCAATTTCCGCTACGCTAACGTATGGGGGCCGAGCGCGAAGTTCCCCGGACAGATGGTTGGTATCGATCATGTGGTGAAGGACGGCGACATAATATCCATCATTGTCAAGCGCTGACCGACAAACAATTAATACCCTCGTCCTAATCTCGAACCGATGATACAGCGTCCGCGTGGGACCAGGGACTTCCTGCCCGAGGAGATGGAGCGCCGTCGGCATTATGAATCGTTGCTACGTGAGGTATGCCGCTCCCATTGCTTCCGTGAGGTGGCTACGCCCATCTTTGAGAACACCGAGCTCTTCACCGCCAAGTCCGGCCCCAACATCGTGGACGAGATCTATTCATTCCAAGACAAGGGAGGCAGGGACATCTCCCTGCGTCCCGAACTCACCGCCGCCGTCATGAGGATGTTCGTGAACGAGATGAGCAACCTCCCCCGGCCTTTGAAACTGTTCTATTTCGGTCAATGCTTCCGCTACGAGAGACCGCAGAGCGGCCGCTACCGCGAGTTCTTCCAGTTCGGTGCGGAGATCATCGGTGCAGCAAATGCGGAGACGGATGCTGAGGCTATCGCACTGGCTGCTGCCATGGTCCGCGCACTGGGGTTGAGGGAGTATCATCTGAGGGTCGGTCATATAGGTATCCTCCGGGACAAGCTGCGTTCTATGGGCGTCCTCGATGTCGACATGGCCGAGATACTGCAGAAACTGGATAAGAAGTCCTACGATGAGGCTGAGCCTTTGTTGCTGGCACGAGAGGTTTCCGACACAGCGATGGAGGAGCTCTTCGCGAT
>SKHQ01000040.1 GCA_007116915.1 Candidatus Methanomethylophilaceae archaeon | reverse complement strand
CATTAACCTACATAACCGTAGGATGCTTTGCGGAGCCGATGAGGCGGGAAGGGGTCCGGTACTGGGGCCTTTGGTGGTCGCAGCGGTGGCCATCGAGGACGACACCGTCCTACGACGGATGGGTGTCAAGGACTCCAAGAAAATGACTCCCGTCCAGCGAGAGCTCCTGTATCCACAGATAATCGACATTTGCGAGGTCGAGGTACTCTCCCTTTCAGCTGAAGAGATAGATGCTGGCAGAGCCCGGGTATCACTAAACAAATTGGAGGCCGAGGCATTCGCCAAGGTGCTTGGTCGTTTCAAGGGTAACAAGCTCTTCATCGATTGCGCCGATGTCAACGAAAAATCATTCGCGGACACAATATCATCAATGTTGGGATGGTCGGGGGACATCGTTTGCGAGCACCGTGCCGATGACAACTATCCGGTGGTATCGGCGGCCTCGATAGTGGCCAAGGTGGTGCGCGATCGGACTATATCCGAGTTGGAGAAGGAGTATGGGGAGGTCCTAGGTAGTGGATATCCCTCCGATCCGCGGACCATAGACTTCTTAGAAAGATGGATAAATGATAAGGGTAATCCGCCACCGTTCGCACGCTGTTCATGGGAGACTACTCGTCGTATCATGGGTCGTGCAAAGAACTCCCGTTTAACGGATTGGTGATAATTATGATCCTTATAGACCACCTCAGCGAACTGGTGCACAAGTTCAACTCCAAGGTGAACAAGGACGAGAAGTTGGCACAGGCTCTGGATGGGATCAAGAAAGCCATCAATCTGGAGTTCGGGGAGGAGGCGTACAGTTTCCGCATCGAGGACGGCAAGGCACATTCACTCCGCGACGGACTCCTCGACAACCCCGATGTGACGATCGCTGCCGACCTTGAGACAATAATCGGGCTGTTGGAGAAGAGGATCAGACCCATGAAAGCCTTTGCCCAGAGGAAACTCAGAGTGGCCGGCGAGATAGAGGATCTGTTGAGGCTCCGTAAGCTGTTCTGATAATCAGTGAATGCAAACCTTTTTAGATAAGTTATCATTTAGGACGAATCATATAGCGGGGTGGGGTAGCCAGGATATCCCGTCGGGCTCATAACCCGGAGACCGGTCGTTCAAATCGACCCCCCGCTACCATTCCTTCTTTTCCACATTCTATTCAGATTATGTCTGGGAAGAATATATCTATCTCCTTTCTTATTACCGAAGGGGAAGGTCAATGCAGGCGATAGTTCTTGCCGCTGGGCACGGTTCGAGGCTTTGGCCTCTCTCCGAAGCCCGGCCTAAAGTGATGATGCCGATAGGCAACAAACCGATACTCGAGCACATCATAAAGGCACTTGTAGCCAATGGTGTCACCGAGATAGCGATCGTGGTCGGATATCGCCGCGGTCTCATACAGGCCTATTTCGGTGATGGTTCGGATTTCGGGGCATCCATCACTTACATAGAACAGATGAGGTTGTTGGGGACCGCACATGCGGCCACCATGGCCAAAGACTTCCCTAAAGGGGATTTCATACTCCTGCCCGGAGACAACGTGATAAGCCATCAGGTTGTGGGCGAACTCATTGCCGGTGGCCCTCCGAACACCGCTTTGCTAACTCGCAGTAAGATTCCATCCAAGTACGGCGTGGTGGAGTTGAAGGATGGCATGGTGGAGAACATCACCGAGAAACCTACTGTGGCCGAGACCTGTCTCATAAGCACCGGGATTTTTCTCTTCAACAAGGACGTCATGCCATTGTTGGAGGATGCGGTGGAGAAGGGGATGATGGGACTCAGCGAGGCTCTGGATTCTTTATTGGAGACCATCAAGTTGAAAGGTATAATCACCAGCGGGACATGGTGTGATGCGGTCTATCCCTGGGATGTCATAGGCATGAATTCACGATTCATAGCCTCGTCCGGTCAGGATGTTGCGGGGCGGATTGAGCCCGGTGTAATCCTTAAAGGCCCGGTCAGCATCGGTGAGGGTACCCGGATAAGGTCGGGTTGCCACATCGAGGGTCCTGTGATTATTGGCAAGGGATGCGATATAGGTCCCAATGTTACGATATTCCCAGTTACATCAATAGGTGACAACGTGACGTTATCGCCATTCACATTCATTTCCGGTTCATTGATAATGTCCGGTAGCAGCATTTCAAGTCATTGTCATGTGAGCCGTTCCCTAATAGATGGTAACGTACGCATCGGACCCAATACCTGTCTTTCCTCATCATCATGTCTGGGGAGGGTCAGGGACGAGTTGATCTCTTTGAATGATATCGGCTCCGTCATAGGTTCCAACACAGTGATCGGATCATGCGTAAGCATCCAACCCGGCATCGTGGTGGGCAACGGTTGCCGCATCAACGATGGCGCTAGGTTGAGAGAGAACATCAACGATCGTTCGGAGGTCTATTGATGTGCGGGATAGTGGGTTATTCCGGTTCTCGTCAAGCATCGAAAGTGCTGTTGGAATCCTTGAAGCGGCTCGAGTACCGTGGATACGACTCCGCTGGCATGGCCATAGTCAACGGCCATGTCGAACTACACAAGGAGAAGGGCGAGATATCTGCCCTGGAATCGACGCTGCCGCTGCTCGAGGGACGTACCGGTATCGGCCACACCCGGTGGGCGACCTGTGGCGAACCCTCGAAGAGGAACGCCCATCCCTTCAGGAGTCAGGATGGAAAATTGGCATTGGTGCACAACGGCATAATTGAGAATTACATATCCCTGCGCTCACAACTCCAGTCCGAGGGTGTGGATTTCAAATCAGACACTGACACCGAGGTACTGGTGCACCTGGTGCGGAAATACCACGTGACCGACCTGCATTCGGCAGTCCGGAGGGCCTTGGAAGACGTCCGTGGAACATATGCGATCGCGGTTGTCGAGGAGTTCTCCGATGACATCGTGGTGGCAAGGAAGGAGAATCCTCTGGTCATCGGTGCCGGTATGGGTGAGAACTTCATCGCATCCGATGTCACCGCCCTCCTGGAATACACCTCGGACGTCATCTACATGCACGACGATGAGACCGCGGTCATATCTCCTCAGAAGATAAGCATCTACGACCACGACGGCGGGGAGGTCGAACGGGAGATCTCAAAGATCGAGTGGACTGTCGAAGAGGCCCGAAAGGGCGGATTCGAGCATTTCATGCTCAAGGAGATCTTTGAACAACCGAGGTCCATAAGCGACACCATAATCAATTACATAGACGACCTTGAGACTCTGGACGTCCTACCATCCACCAATATCGGTGGCATGAAGATATTGGCTTGCGGAACGTCCTTCAATGCAGGACTGGTGGGCAAGTACATAATCGAGGAGCTTTCCGGAATAACCGTGCAGGTGGAATTGGCCTCGGAGTACAGATATTCGACGAAGACCAACCAGTGTCCCTTGGTGGTGCTGATCACCCAAAGCGGTGAGACCGCTGACACCTTGGCAGCCTGCCGCGAGGCCAAAGAGAGAGGCTGTCACACCCTAGCGATAACCAATGTGGTCGGCTCCAGTATAACCCGTGAGGCGGACTCTGTGCTCCTGACCCACGCTGGACCGGAGATAAGTGTGGCGGCGACCAAGACCTACACGGCCCAATTGGTAGCCCTCTACATGCTGGCTGCACGCCTAGCTTACAACAACCGCACCATGGGTGAGGAGGCTCTGCGCTCTCTGAAGAAATCCCTGCGGGCGCTGCCTAACCAAGTCTCGGCAGTACTGGACCGTGCCGGCTCCATCAAACTGGCCGCAGTCTACTTCCGTGAGGCTCGCAGTGCTTTCTTCATCGGCAGGAACAGAAATTTCCCCACCATGCTGGAAGGGGCCCTCAAACTGAAGGAGATATCCTATATCCATGCTGAAGGTTACGCCGCCGGGGAGCTGAAGCACGGCCCATTGGCACTTCTCGACGCAAAGACGCCGTTGGTGGCCGCCTGTCTCAACGAACACACTTACGACAAGATGATGTCCAACGTCTCCGAGGTCGCCGCTCGTGGCAGTCCGATAATACTGCTAGCAGGGGACAACGACAGCGAATGCGAAACGGTCGCTGACCACGTCATCAGGATGCCTCCTGTGGAGCCGATATTCTCTCCCGTGACGTTGGCTGTCGCATTGCAACTGCTCGCTTACAACGTTGCACTGGAAAGGGGCATGCCGATCGATAAACCGAGGAATCTCGCCAAGAGCGTCACCGTTGAATGATCAGACCAGTGTCTCAGGGCAGAGTTGCCGTCGGGAGCAGTTGCGACATTTCGCCTCGCGGTTATGGTTGCGGTGGGCGCCACCATCCTTCATCAAACGGCGCATCTCCTCTGCCTTCAGTAGCACCAGCTCCTCCAGGTTGGCATCGAAATCGATCTCGAAATCCTTCTGACCGTAGCGGATGTAGCCTTTCTCGACCCGTTGTTCCTCGATGTCACTCAGTATGACACAATAGGCGCCCAGTTGTAGTATGTGCGAGAATAGCGGACCGCGGGGAACCCTGCCGGTCTTGATCTCCACCGGTATCAGTTCATCTCGGCGGCGCAGGATGAGGTCCGGTTTGCCCGAAAGACCCAAGGTATCGGATCGCAAGGTCTCCCCTTCCTCGCCGATGTAGACGACATCTCCATCGATCCCGCTCCGGCTCAATATTCCCAAAAGTTCGCCATTGAGGGAATGATGCAATATCTGGATGGCTATGATTATGATGAGCCACATCAAAGCTAGGAACAGGTAACTGGAACCATCTATGTAATTTATCTGCAGAAGGATTATGGTATTCAGGGCGATGATCATCATCAATGTGCTCAAGGCCATGATCCCGCCCTCAATGAAGGTGTAGGTCCCCCAGCGTCTTTTCCTGTAGTGGATGAGAAGAAGACCCCCACCGATCAGAATCCATCCGATCGATGTGGTGAACAGCCACGCCACCTTATGTTCGGATGGTGCATCCATGAACCCAACGGAAATGACCGCCAAGAGGTTGACGATCATAGCCACCGAGATTATGAAAGAAAGTCGTAGGTCTGTCCTATCTCTCTCCTTACTCCTGATGTCCTCAAGTTCCTCAGATAATTCGCTGTGTTCTCGGGAGCCGGAGGCCAGTTTGGGACTCTGCACCTGGTGGTCTCTTCCCAACCACCAAGACAACGGACAGTACCCGTAGCGTTCCAGATCGCTCGCCGCGATAACCTCAGCGTTCGACATCCAAGTTTGTCAAGGACTTATCGATTATATAGACATCATCCGGTAATTCCAGGTCGTCAAGGTAACCAAACCAATATACCACCATGCCGGGGCCGAAGATCTCAGTGTATGGGATGAGTTGCTTGCGGGTATTGTAACGGAACTCCGTATTATCGCCGAAGGTGGCCTTGCTCTCTATCCACATGACCTCCTTACCATCGACCATGACCGGTTCATTGAAGAGGCAGTCAGGAGTCTTGGCGTACACTCCGCGGAGGTCCTCCTCTGTGCGGTACTCAAGGCCCTGCTCGTCCAACCAGGATTCCAACAGGTCCTCACCCCATATGCCTCTCTTGCGCTGCTCATCGTTCGCCCAGGTCGAGTAGACATAGTCCTTCTCGTTGATCTCCTTAATCTCCTTCTCCAGGCGGGAGTCCTTGATCGGCTCCTCACTCCTGACATAGGACCAGAATTTCTTCTTGTTTATGCCCATCTCCTGCAGGACGAACATGGCTGTCAAAATCGGAGGGAAGCGGTAGCGGTTGGATATCTCCATGAGGCTATGGCCTTGACGCCACTCCTTGAGCATCCTTCCGGTGTTGTTCTTGACCTTGTAGAAGTTCTTCTTGACTTCCCGCGTCATCCTTTGGGTGTACAGGACCATCAACATCTCGCGGTCATAGCCCCTCTTGACCAGTCGTTCCAGGTCCTCGGTGCTGTTCAGCTTGTTGTACAGGTCCTTGTATTCTTCGTATCTCATATGTAACACTCAATTATCAGATTACGTCCGCCCCGCTCAGAATTTGCTGACCAGGTCCTCCATCGCTGCGAAGGCGACGTCTCGGACCATTGAGGTGGGCGGACAGTATGCGTTCTCGTAGCGGGAGATGAAGTCACCGGCACTGACCCGCTCTATGATGGCGGCGCTCAACCAGTTTATCCTTCCCGTGGCATCCTCGCCGGATATTATCTGCGCGCCTATCAGGCGACCGGTGGACTTCTCAGCTATGACCTTCACGGTCATCGGAGTCCCTCCAGGGTAATAACGCGCCCGGCTGAATCCCCGCCCTATGCCTACGACCACTTCGATGCCGTACCAGGACGCCAATCCACTGGATATGCCGGTTCCGGCCACTTGTAGGTCGCCAATCACGCTGACCCAGGGGCTGGCCACGCCCTCATGCATTGTTTTGCCGCCGGCAGCATTGATTCCTGCCACACGACCCTGCCTTACTGCGCTAGATCCTAATTGGCTCATGGTCGGACCGGCAACTATGGCGGATTCACATTGAACCACATCGCCGCAGACGAACACATTGCCGATGAGACGCCCTCTACGGTACGGTTGCATCGAAGGAGATACACGGACTCCTCCCAGCGCCCCTATGTCCAGACCCATTTGATTCGGAAGCTCGAGGTTGGCCCGCACACCAGTGCTGAATATGACCATGCCACAGGGAATGGTCTGACCATTTACGGTCACAGACTCTACAAGACCATCGCCATCGACACTCTGGATCGGCGAACCCATCAGGAAACGAACTCCTTTGTCCTCGAGATATTGGCGTACATTCGCGGCCAAGTCACTGTCGAGGATGCGAGGGACCACCTGGTCCATCATCTCCACAACGGTGACGGCCTTACCCAACTCTATCAGGGAAAGCGCCATCTCCAGGCCTATGACTCCGGCCCCGATAACAGCGACTTCCTGAACGTTCTTCAAGGCTTTCTCAATGGCCTTACCATCATTGATGGTCCTGACGACGTGAACACCTTCCAGATCCTTCCCGGGTATTGGAGGTATGAAGACATTCCCTCCGGTGGCGAGAACCAAAGAGTCAAAGGATATCTCTTCCTCGCCAGCGGTCATCAGTCCCTTATCAATGTCAACCGAGGTCACTTTGGTAAGGATCCTCACGTCGATCCCGCGTTCCCGGCGGTAATAATCGGGGTCGTGCATCACTATGTCGTCCCATGTCGTCTTACCCTCCAGGGTCCAAGGTATGACACAGGGTGAGTATGCGATATGCTCATCTTCTGTCACAAGTACTATGCTTGCATCAGGGTCCGTTTTTCTGGCCGTCGATGCCGCCGTCATACCGGCGGCACCCGATCCTATCACCACTATGCTCCTTGACATTGATGCACCGTCCTCGATTATTGATAATAAAGATATTAAAGTATCCATCATATCAGTCGCCAATGGAGGGTGACCATGGCTAGGAAGAGAGACCTCGACAGACCGGAGGCGTTGTGGAAGGAGATGGACATGTCCAGCGGTCGCCAGGTCGACGCCATGGTCCTCATATTGCGGACCAGGGGCTGTTCATGGTCGCGTAGTGGCGGTTGCAACATGTGCGGTTACAACGTCGCCAGCGACTCTGACGTGACCGAGACGCAGCTTATGAACCAACTGGATTCAGCGATGCAGAGGTATGAGGGCGAGCCCTTTGTGAAGGTTTACACCTCAGGCAGCTTCCTCGATGAGCGGGAGATACCCGCCCCGTTCCGTGATGAACTGCTGCAGCGTTTCTCCGGCGTCGAGAGGCTGTTGGTGGAGAGCCGCCCGGAGTTCATCACCGCCGATTCTCTGTCGAATATGCCGACATCCACTACTGTGGCTATAGGTCTGGAGAGTTCCGACGACGAGGTTCTGAGAAACTCAGTGCGGAAAGGTTTCGCCGCTGCGGACTTCGTAAGGTCGGCTGAGGCCTTGAAGGATAAGGGCATGATGTTGCGTAGCTACCTTCTATTGAAGCCCCCATTCCTCAACGAGGCCGCGGCCATAGACGATGCCAAATCCTCGATTTCCTTCGCATCTCCTTACAGCGACGAGATATCTCTCAATCCGATCAACGTGCAAAGGGGGACCCTGGTCGAGAAGCTTTGGAAAAGAGGGGACTACCGCCCTCCGTGGCTATGGTCACTTTTGGAGGTAATGGGAAGCGCCTCTCCGGGGCCCAGATTGATGTCATCACCTAGTGGTGGTGGGACTCCGAGAGGGGTGCATAATTGTGGCGAATGTGATGCAAAGATTCTTGAAGCGGTCAAAGCTTTCTCATTCAGCCAAAGGCCTGAGGATCTCGAGGTCGAGGATTGCAGCTGCCGAAAAGGATGGATGAGGTCCTTGCAAGACGGAGCTAGGTTGCAGACCTCGGTCGACACGGACCGTCATCTCGATGACGGACTCATAATTTGAGGATGGTGAACAGATGGTCGAATACGATATCAAAAAAGGATGGTACTCAAAGATAGAGGGCGAGGGTCTCAAGGACTTGATGAAGGCCGAGTTCGGTGAGGTCCGGGAAGAGGGCGACCTGTTGGTGAGCTCCTTCGGCGCCATGTCCCGGGTTGAGGCTAAGATAGTTAGCAAGACCGTTATGCAGGTCTCCACCCAGTCCCGTATGGATGTGGATGACTCTACGATCCTGGATTCCAAGAGGGCGCTCAACCGCTTCGTCGAGGCGGCCACCGGCTTCGATGCCAAGCAGCGGATGAAGCGCGCCCAGAAGAAGGCCAAGGAAGGCAAACTCTAAAACCCTTTTATACTAAAACCCAAGCGTATCTTTTTTATACTACCGCTCTATTG
>SKHQ01000065.1 GCA_007116915.1 Candidatus Methanomethylophilaceae archaeon | reverse complement strand
CTTTGCACCTCTGCTCACACTTCGACGTTCAGTACCGCGGACCTGGTGATGCCCGGCCTTAGTTTCTCCAGGATATCCGTCACCCTTTCGACGGAATCGTCATCGTTGGCGTAGTCATCGAGCGGGACGTAAGGCTCTGGAATCTCATCGATATGCAGGTCGAAGATGACCGTACCGTTCCAGGGGTCTCCGCCGAAGGTGGTGTTGACACTGAGATTATAGCTCAGGTTCCATTGATCGGTAAAGTTCTGACCGCTGGCAGGGGATATGTGTTCCAGTTCGATCGGCCCTAACGTATCGATATGATACAGCTCGGTGATGTTGGTGCCGTTGGCATCGGTGCTGGAGTTCACCATCCATATGACAATGGAGTAATTCACGGTCCGCAGCATGTGGTTGGATATGCCAAAGGTCAATGTCAGGTTCTGATTCTCAGTCAGATTCAATGGCGAGGTCAGCGGCTGCATATCCCCATCGAGCACGTAGAACTCAGTGGCTGTTGAAACCCTTAGGTTCAGGTTGAGGCTCAAACGCTTGTTCTTGACGCCGTCCAGAATGCTTTGTACCGACTCCTCGTCGTTGCTATAGTCCTGGAGTTCCGTGTACTCTCTGGCATGATCCTCCTTGTAAAGGCTGAACCATATCTTGCCACGCCATTGACTTTCCTCGCCGAATAAGGTATCGATACTGAAGGTGTAGTTCATCTCCCATTGTTTCTTCCACGGCCCCTCGATGTCCACCGGGACGTGATCCAGTTCGATGGGACCGATCTTTTCGAAGAAATACAGTTCATGTATCTGAGTCTGATTATCCTCGAAACTTATGTTCACTAGCCAAATAACAATGGTGTAGTTGACGGTGCGATGCTCGTGATTCGCCAATCCGATTATGATTGTGGCGTTCTCCTCCACTATCAACTGATTCGGATATCCGCTTGCTTTACCGTCTGGTCCGAGGATGTAGAATTCGGTGAAACTCTCGCCTTGGCGGGGGAATGCAATAACATAAGCCAAGGCCACAACTGAAGATAGTATCGACAATGCAAGAATCACTGAAAGTGCTTTGTCAAGACCCTGCTCCTTCTGGAAATCCCGCCATACCGACTCCACAGTCACAAAGGGGTCGAAAGGCAGGTAGGGTTCAAGGACGGCTCCCCTCCTCTGCAATGCGACCAGGGCCACAATGAGAATGAAGCCGGATATGCTGAAAAGGATAGGGTCGAGCCTTATTCCCCATGGAGTGTAGTTAAGGCCGAAACCTATCAGAGGAGTTATCGCTATACTCAATCCGAAGGACAAGGCCACTCGTTCGATGGAGTCGAGGTCGTCAGCGCGGGGGAAAAGGGCGGCGATTGCCAGATATCCCGGAAAGAATAGAAGGAAAGGGAGTCCTATGACAGTACGCAACACACTGTCGGGGAAGATATAGATTATAGGGATGAGAAGAAGGGTGAGACCGATCATCAGGTAAAGGTCCCAATCCCTTCTGATTTCCAACTCCATTGCGATATGGAAAACGTCCCATTTATTTAACGATTGGTCAGATAAACTGAGATAACCGTTTATATCCGCCATTCATTAAGGTGTTTCAGTGTTCCGAGATGCACTCATAGGTTACCGTGAATCGCTAAATCAGAGGGCTGTTAGCCGGTATGATGTTATGGCAGTATTCCTGCCGCTTTTACTATTGGTGTTAGCTGAATTCCTGTTGTTCTCTGCATCTAGGGATGCCAATATCTCCGGCACCACCAACGTGGTACTGGTTCACGCAATCAACATCGCTATTTGCATAATAGTCCCCATAGTCTTCAAACTGGACAACTCGATATATCAGGTGTACTCCTTGATATCAGTCCTGAGGATCCTCAGCATCGGTATGCCTAATTTCGGCGGGATAACCCTGGACTGGGCCATTCTGGTGTATTTGGCTATGATACCTGTCCTTTTGTTCGCGCTGATGGATGAGAGGTTCTCCTTCACCATGGAGCCGGGAGAGTTCCCATTCCGCAAGCTCGGTAAGCAGATGGCAATGCACTACAGGTCATTGACTGATTCGGTAAGTCAGATAACAATCGGGGTGGTCGGGGGGTCCGTTCTCGGTCTGATAGGATATCTGTTAATTGGCATGCCGGAGACTGTCTCTGGCCTGAGCGTAGGTGACCTGATCAAGGCGGCCCTGGTCCTCATACTGGTGGTGGCATTGGTCGAGGAATTGCTGTTCCGTCGTATGCTACTGAAGAGGGTCGCCCGAAGGTTCGGACCCGCCATGGCGGTACTGGTTACGGCATTCGTTTTCGCCATAATGCACTCGGGCTACGTATCGTTACCGATAATGGCCTTCATGTTCCTGACCGGTCTTGTGCTCGGTACTGTCTACGTCCTTACCGGTAGATTGGCCATAGTGGTGCCGATGCACGGCATGATGCTTCTGACAATGACCGCGTTATACCCATTCATCTTCTGAAGGTCAGAAGAAATAGAACCCGCAACCTTCCTGAACGGATGCCTCTGCCATTGCCTCCATTCTGTCCAGCACTCCACTGTAGCGCCTGACCATCATCTTCCCTTCAGCAGGGAGTATCAAACGCAACTTCGCCACCTCATCGATGAGATCCTTGGCCTGGTCGGGTGATAACCTCTCCGCTTTCTCACAGAGCTCTAAGACCGAACCCACGATTTCACATCCGTGACGGGAGGCGATATCCGGCAACAGGCTGTTGCTAGGGCCGAATGTGCCAATGCATCCCCGTCCCTTATCCCAGGAAAGGCCGCAACGGGCGCAGGTCTCATTCATCTCATCGAAAGACAACATATGCCATGCTGTTATCCTGTTCTCGGGAAGCGATGCTTCCAGGGCACGCTCTGCATCTGCAGCGGGTACTTCGGACAACTCCACCCATCCGGTGTAGTGTTTCTCAGCGAGAGGCTCCAGGGCCTTCAGGTCGTCCTTGTTCTTGACCTTCTCCATATAAATCGAATCCACGTCGGAGCTGAGGCGGTTCCTCTTCATGAAGCCCTCCCAGTCATCCACCGCGTCCTTGGCATTTTGTAGGGAGACGACCATGTCGTATCCAGAATAGTCCTCAAAGCCATCAACGGGTTTGACCAGGACCCTTATGGTCTCGACCTTCATTTTCCGGCATAGGGCGTTCTCCGCCTCAAGTTCGCAGATTGCCATGTTCAAACCCATGATGAAACCTCGGGTTATGGAACAAGTGCCGCCCTATTTATGGATTTGCCGCCATCATCAGAGATATTCCCAGTCGTCGTCGCGCCTCTTCTTGGAGGGCTTGCTGGGCCTCTCGTAGTCATCATCATCGCCCTTGTGCTTGGACCGGAGATAGCGACTGCGATAACCACCGTATTCAGCGATGTGCACCGCCCCCTTGGCGACGATCAGGGCCATCAGCAGATAGAACAGCCCGGACATGTCCATCTCCAGCACGCCGGTGAAGGCGAAGCCGAGTGGTAGGCTCTCAGGGAGGAAAGACTCTGCCGAGATGTTTGACAAGTCGACGAGCAGAACACCTCCCTCCGTGATGTAGTACAGCCACAAAGCTATCAGAGGAACCTGTGCCAACCCAGACAACAGACGTAGCATGCTACCTCTCTTGAAGAATCCCAGAGGGAAGGCGACGATGATTATGGGGATGGCGTACACAATCACGTTTAACATGAACGCCTCCATTCCGGCTATGACCTCGTCGATCATATCGATGCCCAACTGCGGCAGTTCAGCCCCTAGGTCGGCCACAGCCACGTTTATGACACCGATCATGAACAGGATCAAGACAATTGGCGAGACTATGAAGACCAACGTTGAGTACAACGAACTGGCTATGCCGTTGAACAACCCACCCTTCAGCTTTCTGTCTGCCATGTTATCAATCCTCCTCCAGAGCCTTGTCGACTATCCCGTCCGATGGGCCCTTCAGGATCATGAATCCGTCCAGTGCCTGGAATATCTCTTGAGCCTCTTCAGGGAGCTCATCATCGAATGCAGACAGGGCCGAGAGGTCGATGCCGATCCTCAGGTCAGCACCCTGTCCTTGTAATGCCTCCAACTCTTCAGGGGTTATGTCGATGACAACAGTCGGAGTCCCGTTCTGCATTATTATGCTGGCACTGCCATTCCATAACACATTGCCCTCATCATCGGTGAAAGAGGCACCGAAGAATGGAAGTTCCACACCCTCAGGAAGCAGATCGAAGACATCATCCACACTGAAGTTCTCTGCGTCAAAAGGCAGGTCCGCAGGGTCGAGGCCGAACTCCTCGTATAGTTGGTCCAGGATTTCATTGAACTGTTCGGTCATAGGGTCGAACTTTATCGGGACCTTGAGGGTCGTGCCGTCGTAGGTGACGTTCTCATCATCGTAGCCGATCTCCAGGAACGGGCCGACGCTAAGGGTGGCAGCGATCTCCGCTCCGAACTTGAACATGTTGTCCAAGTATCCCATCGAGATGCTCATGGAGAAAGCGAAGTCGGTACCCGCTGTGATAAGATCGTAAACATCGTCCTCAGTGGGGAAGTATGTTATCTCCTCGTTCAAGGATAGGTCGGCGGTCTCCCCAGGTTCAATATCCATGGGGGATATACCGCCGATGTAATTCCAATTGGCTGCCACAAGGCTGAAACTGTACTGGAAGTCGGTCACCGGCCAGTAACCGCCGATTGTCAGGTTCAGAGGGACACTGATGTTGATGCTGATGCCATTCTCCAATAGAGCGTCCAAGTCCTCGAAATCCTCGGTGTAAGAGAAATCCGGCTCACCATACTGGAAATCGAAATCACCTGTGGCCATGGTTGCGAAGGAACCAACTATGACCACTGCAACCAAAAGTTGTAGAACAACAATCATGACCTTGGTGAGAATTACACCGAAACCCATGGATGAGATAGTGAGTTTATTAGATTAAAAAGATTGTCGGGGAAAGTTGAATAAGCCCGCACCTCTTCAGTATAGACGTATGGCGGAAATCCGCATTAGGAAAAGGCGCAGATTGCGCAGCAAGGACATACGTTCCTACTCTGAGGAGATGGAGTCCACGCTCGGTACTGAGGTGTTCAAAGAGAGCGACCCCGTCGACCTGGCCGAGAGCAGTGATTACGACCTCCTCTTCGTCTTTGGAAAGATTTGGGGGCTTATCCACGACGGCAGAGCTTTCGTTACTGTGCGCGGTGCCCTCGAGTATTCACCCAAGAAACGTTACGTGACCGTTGACATGGGAGCAGTGCCTTTCGTGACCAAGGGGGCCGACATCATGGCGCCAGGTATAGTGGACGCCGACCCAGACATACTGCCAGGGCAGCTGGTCTGGATAAGGGATCAGAGGAACAACGTCCCGCTGGCCGTGGGTGAGAGTATGCTCAGCGGTCCGGAGATGGTGGCATCCACTACTGGTAAAGCTATAGTGAGCATCCATCACGTCGGCGACAAGCTCTGGAAATTCGAGGAGCCCTGAGATTCCTTTTTTATATACCATATTATGCTTAATAAACGGGTGGGAGTGTTCGTTTGAGATTGTCCAGAAAGAGGTCGAAAGTGGAGGTGGTTGAGCCCAACCGCTTCATTGACCTCGACGACCTCGGTCATGAGAAAACAGAGGAGAACGCCGCCATAAAGGTCAAGGTGGCGGAGATGAACGACCGTGGGGATGTGGATATCGTCAGCGCCCAGGTGTACAAAGGCAACATCGTCGTTGTGGATTACACATCCATATCCGATGACAAGGCCGAGGTCTCGGCGGTCTCCAGTCGCTTAGGGGCTGTAGCTCGGGATTGCAACGGAGACATCGTCTCCGTGGGTAAGTCCATGATAGTGATCACCCCCAACGGAATACGTATCGACCGCAACCGTCTGAAGAGGAATGATCATGAGGAAAGGTAAGACCGTCCACGATTCGGTGCATGGGGGAATACCCATTGAGCAACCATTCCTCTCCCTACTGCATCGTCCTGAGATGCAGAGGCTGCACAACATCAAGCAACTCGGACTCTCCTATCTGGTCTTCCCTGGTGCAAATCATACCCGTTTCGAGCATTCCCTCGGCGTGTTCCATCTCGCCATGGGGATGGGCCGGGCGATAGAGGCCGATGAGAAGGAGTTGAAGGAGCTGGGAGCGGCAGCTATGCTGCATGACATATGCCATCCTCCATTTTCACATACCCTAGAGGAGATAATGCAGGTCAGCACTGGAAAGGACCATATGGAGTTGGCGGCGGCACTGATATCCGGTGACGAATCCCTCCGTTTTCCTCGCGGTTCACCTTTCCACTCCGAGTACAGCCTCGCGGAAGAGCTGGAATCGTCCGGTGTGGACCCGCAGATGGTGGCATCGATAGTCGCTGAACCGATGAATGAGGTGAACCCGTCCCAGGGTTCCTTGCTCACTGATGACGGACAATCGTTCTTCGGTGCGCCCCGTTATTTGAACCAGATAATCCACGGACCGGTAGACGCCGATCAGATGGACTATCTCTTGCGCGACGCCCATTACACCGGGGTGGCCCACGGGATAATCGACCGTGACCGTATACTGAGCACGATAATGGTGCACAACGGCTCACTAGTGGTGGGCAAGGGCGGCGCTGCTGCCGTCGAGGGCATGATGGTCGCCCGCTCCCTGATGTACAGCTCAATATACTTCCATAAGACGGTGAGGATAGCCGAGATGATGATGGCCAAGGCGGTGGAGTGTGCCCAACCGTCGACTCGAGAAGGTCTTCACATGAAGACTGAGGCGGACATCGTGAACGACCTGCTGGCCCAGGAAGGTGCACCGCGGGAGATTTTGTGCCGCTTGTTGCGCCGTGACCTGTTCAAGAAGGCCTACTCCATATCCGGAGAGGATGTGGAGGACGGTCATCTGCAATGTCTGCTGAAACTCACAGACTACAATCACCGCAAAGAGGTAGAACAGGACATAGCCGACCGTGCCGGTCTGTCTTCATCCCAGGTGATAGTAGATGTGTCGTCAAGGAGCGCCCTGCTTTCCATGAGCCACATCGGCAAGACTGACGTACCGATACTGGAGGATGGCAGGATACGCCCGATGTCGCGACGCTCACCGCTGGCGAAGGCCTTGCAGAACCGCAGCATCCACGATTGGGCGCTGATGGTATCCTGTCCGGCCGAGGACCGTGAGAAGGTCTCCAAGGCGGCCAAGGCCCTCCTTTGAACTATCCCTTGATGACTGCCAACGGCTTCAATTTCACCACTTTGGAAGTCAATCCCGCACCGCAGACGACATCCACCACCTGGGCGATGTCCTTGTAGGCCTGCGGAGCTTCTTCGATTATGCCTTCGCGGGAACTGCTGCGTAGTGCTATCCCTCTCCCCTGCATGTCAGCCTTAACGGAGTCCACAGTCATCGTGGCCATTGCTGCCTTACGTGACAGGACCCTCCCTGCACCATGGCAGCAGGAACCGAAACTCTTACTCATCGAACCTTCGGCTCCCACCAGCACGTACGTGCCAGTGCCCATATCCCCGGGGACGATGACCGGCTGACCGGTCGAACGCAGAACACCGCTCAGTTCCGGATGCCCGGAAGGGAAAGCACGTGTGGCGCCTTTGCGGTGCACCAGTGCTTTTCGCTTCAAGCCATCCACCTCATGCTCCTCGATCTTGGCGATGTTGTGAGCCACGTCGTAGACCAGATCCATGCCCAGTGACTCAGCGTCAACGCCGACGACCTGGGAGAACGACTCGCGCGCCCAGTGACTGATCATCTGCCTGTTCGCCCACGCGTAGTTGGCGGCACAGCACATGGCCTTATAGTAATCCTGACCGGCCACAGAGTCCACCGGCGCACAGGCCAGCTGTCTGTCCGGTAACCGGAGCGAGCTCTCCTTGACCGCTCGTTCCATCGTCTGGAGGTAATCTGTCGCGACCTGATGGCCGAGACCGCGGGAACCGCAGTGGACGGTCACGGTGACCGTTCCCGGTTCAAGTCCGAATTTCTTCGCTAGGTCATCGTCGAAAACCTCATCGACGTAATCTATCTCCAAAAAATGATTGCCGGAGCCGAGCGAACCCAGCTGGGGAAGGCCCCTCTTACGGGCCTTGTCGCCGACCTTGACCGGATCAGCATCCTCCATGCAACCGCCGCCCTCGGTGTGGGGTATGTCGCGTTCCCAGCCGAAACCGTTCTCCACCGCCCAACGGGAGCCCGTCGACATAACCGCCTCGAGTTCCTTGTCACTGAGGCGGCCGGATCCTTTCGAACCCAGGCCGGAGGGCACATTCTTGAACAGAGAGTCCACCAGAGCGGGGATCATCGGTCGAATATCATCGACAAGAAGGTCGGTGCGCAGCACGCGTACGCCGCAGTTGATGTCGAAACCTATGCCTCCTGGTGATATGACTCCTTCATCAAGGGACATGGCAGCCACCCCGCCGATGGGGAAGCCATATCCCCAGTGGATGTCGGGCATCGCCAATGAGTCTCCCAATATGCCGGGCAGGCAGGCGACATTGGCAGCCTGCTCCAATGAGTTATCGTCCTTGATCGAAGGCAGCATGGACTCACTAGCGAAGACCACCGCATCGGTCTGCATGCAGGCCTTGTGGTCCTTGGAGATCCTCCAGCGGTACTCATCGATCCTTTCCAGAGTGCCATTCCATGTCATGCGCCATCACCGATAATGAATATTCAACGTGTCATACCAATTTAGAATATGGGATGGGGCCGGGACCGAGATTTGAACTCGAGTCAGGGGATCCACAGTCCCCGAGGATAACCAGGCTACCCTACCCCGGCCATTGGGTGTTGATG
>SKHQ01000039.1 GCA_007116915.1 Candidatus Methanomethylophilaceae archaeon | reverse complement strand
TCCTGACCGAGGGACGTTGATGCTACTACGTTCTCAATTTTCATCTTTGCCATCAGTTCACCTTTCCCGGTGTATTTATAAAGGTATTTAAAAAGGTTTGTTAATTTTTTTTGTGTGGCTCAAAAATGAACAAACGACTGAAAAATGGTCAGCGGCGTAGACCCTGTAGGCTGCGGTCAAGCAGCCTGAGAGTGCCATCTAGACCTAGTAGCGGATCGCGGCGGATGTTTACAGATACCAAACCGGGAGGGTCTATGTCCACCGCATTGGAGGCCAATCCCCGTGCCAAAACGTTGGCGGCGGTGTTGCCGTCCGCGACGACGATGTCTGCGGGACAGGACAGAAGGTCGGTGCCGGCGTCTCCGCAACCAATCTCCTTCAGATATGTCTCTACGGCATCCTTACATGGCCCTTCCTCCGTGACATTCACCGCCACCGGGACCATTCCCAGATATCCATGCAGAGTCTTCAGTATCGGGAGGGCCAGTGATGGCCTTGCCTGCAAGGAGAAACTTGAACCGCGTGGCAGTCCGTGATACTGGTCCAGACGGGATATCTCCCTTTTCGCCCGCGACCTGGCCTCCTTAATTGCCGTCAAAGCCGGTGAGGGGTCCGTTGCCAACCGTTGGCATATCCCTTCTATCCATGTACGTAACGGATTGAAACCGATCGGTGCGCCCTGAGGGGATCTGAAGAAAGGCGTTCCGAGCTCTGCCTCGTACCATCGGGCAGTGCGCAGGCACCGTTCATCATGAACAGCCACGTTCAAAGCGGCGGTTCCTGAACGTCTTATGTCCTCAACGGAGCAATCGGCACCAAGGGCGCAGATAACTTCGATACCGCACAGGGATAGGAGCCAACGTAGATCTTCAACGCTGTCCTCCCAACCAGTGTCGGCGACGGAGATGCCCAACAGGTTCACCGTCCTATCCTTGCATCCTTCCGCGACAGTGCTTATGGAATGTAAAATGGCCAGGTTGGCCGTCTCGTAACCTTCAGAGAAACTGCTCGAGGGCAATGGACTCTCTATCGCTGCAACCGGGATGTTAGACCTGAAACCCAGTTCCTCGCCTATCAGCGAAGCGCCGGGGGAGTTTATGAGGCAAACCAATGACGGTTCGCGGGCACAGGTGTCGTTCCAGAGCTCCTCCATCCGGGCCTTGCATCCAGACACGTAATCGTTGCCATCCATATAGGTGCACGGAATCCGGGATTGACCGAGGTAGAAACGGGAGTCGTGCATCATGGGGTTGAACCCCCCACGGCGGGTCATCGCCTCCGCCAGAGATGCCGGATAGTACTTGCATCCGGTGGGGCCGTTCATGGCCGTTATGGAACCTTTGACCCCTTCGAAGGCCATGATGCTGCCTATGAACCCTTCGGGGCCTGGTTCAGTCATCCTCTTCCCTCCATCCCTCGCGACGGGGTGCCTTCAAAGCCAATGCCCAATGGCGAGCCAGATCCAAAGGCGCTAGGTGCCCTATGTCCGGCACCATGGGTATCCTCTCCTGCACCACCCCCTCACGGTCGGTGACCGGATAGGTGCTGAGAAGGATGTCCGGGGTGAGTTGCAATGATTCGTTGACGATGTCATCGATAACGTAATCGTCAAGCAGTTCTATCCTATCCGAGTGGCGGTTACCGACATGATAATCCATCAGGTGATCGGAACGGTCCACCACCACAGCGCGACGCAGCTCTATACCCAGGTCGTCGATGATGTCGATAAGCCAATCGATATCCTTGTGCATGCTTATGATGCATGCCGACCTTCCTTGCAATTCCTTACGTAACGGGGCAAGACTCTGGCGGTATTCCTCTTCAAGTTCTTGGATCAAACCATGAACATCCTTGTCATTCAAACCTGCCAGTTCATTTATCCAGGACACGGTGCCCGTGAGACCTGCCGCCAATGGGTTATCCATCACATTGACACCATGTTCATCAGACAGGAACCTCACCAGCATCCGAGCGAAACGGTCGGTGTTGGCCAAAATGCTGAATTCAGCCTTTTTGAAACCCTCGATGCTGGAAACATCGGTACCGCCGATGAAACGGCAGTTGATGGACATCCCCATTCTCTCCAACACCGATTGCAGATATCTCATGTTCCGCTCATTGTTGGTGGCGATGGGTTTTATCCCCACCACATTGACCAGCCCCTTGACCGGCTCCACCTCGGAGTCTATAAGGCCATCAGCCAGGGCAACGCAGGCATCGATGACGCCTTGCATATGGTCCCCGGCAGCGTTGCCGTCCTCTATCATCGTGACTATTTCGGTGTTGGGGAATTCCGCGGATATCCTGCGGACGGTGGCGACGACGTCATCGCCGATGATCCCTGACGGACAGGAGCTGATGACAGCCACCCTGCCGCTGATGGATGCGGCCTTGCGCAGAGCCTTTTCCAACAGACCTCTGCCGCCGAACACCATAGCAGGATCGTCCATGGATGTGCAGTGGGAACTAGGCTCCAAGAAGGATGGGATGGATATGCCTTCGCGCAGATATGCCCTCCGGGCGGCGTTCTGGGCCATCTGACATGATAGGTGGGCGCAGCTGTCTGGAGAGTGCATCACCGTCTGCAGACCCTCAACGGAAAGACATGTGACCACCGCACCGGTGAACGCGCAGCCGTGCAACACCTCCTGGCGGTCGACATTCCTTGAAGTGTAAATTGGCGCAGAGCGGGGGCGTCCGTTCTTCACCGCATCAGCGGTGACCATGACCTTGACCTTGCCGGCCTTCTCTTTACCGAGTACTATCCTTTCCAGATCCGCGTCGCTCAGCGGCAACGCCTCGCTGACCTTACCATCGAGCATGATGGCCGCCAGGCGATGGAACCTCTCCGTCAGCTCCGTGGCGGGGAAGGTCTCCACCACCGTCTTCCCTCTCCTCTCGCCCTCCAGGAACATGGGCGAGCGCGGTATCTCCATCACTATGGGAAGACCGACGGCATCAGCGAAAGCATGGACGCGTTCGCGTTCCTCGTCCTCACCACGGCTGTTGAATATTATGCCACCGATGCGAAACGGGTCGTAGTTACGGACTCCGCGCAGGATGTTGTTGGCGGCGTATATGGACATGAACTCCCCGGATGTGACGATGAACACCTTCTCAGCATAGTCGTTGCGCAACGGGACTGCAAAACCACCGCAGACCACATCGCCGAGGACATCGTAGATGGTGACATCTGCCTCCAGGCGCTCCATTCCCAATTCATCAAGGAGGTCGAAGGTGGAGAGGATCCCCCTTCCCGCACATCCGACACCGGGTTCAGGCCCTCCCGCCTCAACGCACATCGAACGCCCGTATCCCTCCGCCACCACGTCGAAGAGGGACATGTCCTCCTTACGGGTGTTGCGGATATAGTCCATGACCGTGGGAGGCTCTCTGCCGTCCAGTAAAAGTCTGGTCGAATCATGCTTGGGATCGCAGCCTATCTGCAGGACCTTGAGACCTCGAGCGGACAACGCCGCGGTTATGTTCGCGGAGATCGTTGATTTGCCTATGCCGCCTTTACCATAGATTGCGATTCGCATCCTATCGCTCCATTTGGATTATTAATCCAGCCAATGTCCGAATCGTAGGATTCGTATAAAAAATGTATTCAGTATCTATGGATAGTTGGAAAAAATGGGGCCGGGAGGGAGATTTGAACTCCCGTCTGCGGATCTGCAGTCCGCCACATGGCCTCTATGTTACCCCGGCGTATTTACTTGCTAATAGAGATACCATATATCTTTCTTTCGCTGGGACCAGTGTCCCTCAGATGTACTGGCGCATGTATCAATCTTTATCAACGAACATGCCGTTCGCAGGCCTATGTTGCCGGGACACTGCAAGGACGTATCCTTGCGAGAGGTGGAACACGAACTCACCGTTGAGGCCATCGCGGAGGGAATGAAAGGACGCAAGGCATACACGAGGACTGACTACATGGTCCTCAGGAATGGTGATGACCATGCGGTTATCGCCCTCCGAAAGAAGAAGGGTAAGGATCTTTTCCAGTCGGTGGTGGGCCACAAGGTTTTGTCATTGCCTTCGGACACGGTTTTCGTGCATGAACCGGAATTGGATGTCATCAACCCCACGTCCCTGCTCAGGTTGGCCATGCAACATCCCGCTAAGACTGTGGTCGTCGAAGGGATGTTCAATCATCTAAACTTCGTCCATGAGCTTGAGGGTCTGCCTCTGCGGGTGATCGATGACGTACCGCCCAATCCCTCCAAGCTGTCAGTGTTGGCGGAAAAGGCCTTGACATCAGGATTCCTAGACCTACCCATTGTCCCGGAGGTGGTGGATCTGGACATCGCCTCTTACATCAAGGATGTGGAGACCGAGGCAGTGATGTTCCCTTGCCGCGTCTCCGGTATAGAGGCGGACATGCCGGTTTACTTCTTGGATGAGAACCCGGAATTGATTCACGAGGTGACCCTGATAGGATGTCATCTTTCCAAAAGGATATTCGAGTCCCTCTACCGGCGGGAACCGACATTCATCAACGTCTGCCCACAGGACCACGTACCCGACGACGGTGTGCCCACCATAATCAAGTGTTGCAAGATCAAGAACGGTTTCAAGGCCGAGGGGCATCTGCGTTCAGTGCCGTGGGGAGCTACGGTGCCTGAAGTCGCTGAGGCCATCAGGTCCTTCTACCCATCACCGTAATTCGCGTCCCCTCTTCAACGCCCGGTATCCATCGTCTGTAAGTCCCACCTTGCACAAAACCTCACCCAAAGCGTACCAGGCCTCGGCATCCTGTGGCTCATGCTCCAGATGCCGCTCCAGATAGGATATCGCCTTCTGAGGGTCTTTATCGGAAAGCTCCCTTCCTATCGGCGCGCCTCTCCTTTCAAGGGCCAGAGTTGCCGCCATCTCCTTGATGGCAGCTTCCATCATCACATCGAGCGACCTCTCGTTCAGCCAAGGGTAACGTGATGCCATTAGGTCACGGAACGAACGCTCCTCGACAGGATCGGTTGTACCGTCCTTGCGGAACACACAACGAGGGACGGAGACTCTTAGTTTACCGTGGTTCACCTCGATGTATTGTGATGACTTCCTCACGGCACCATCAACACCGGTTTCTTGCTGTGGCGGAGCACGTGTTCAGCAACACCTCCGAACAGAACCTCGCTGAATGTGCGCCCGGTCATGCCCTTGTACCCCATGACGATGGCATCGTACTTGGCGGACATGTCGATTATTATCTCTTTGGGGTTGCCTATCTGGATGGAGATCGCGTGGTCCACGTCCAAACCCTCCAGAGCCTCTATAGCAGGACCGATCTTGCTCTCGGAATCGTACTCATCATCGGCGAGGTCGCGCGGATATTCGGCCACCTCCTCTTCATGGAGTACTAGCAGCACCGTCACGGTGGCATCCAACTCCTTGGCTATGCCGCCGATGAAACCAGCGGCACGGAATGAGTTCTCGGAGCCGTCAATGCAAAGAAGGAAAAGCTTGTCGTCGGTCATATCTGGTAACCTCGAGGGTAACTTGGAATATGTTACTGTGCATTCATAAACGTGATGGGTCGATAAGAATCTAAGACGATGGTTGGCTGAGAAAGAATAATAAGTCCGTCAACGTTCCGAAGGGATATGCTCAGCAATTGTCCATACAACCGACCTTTGAAGGCCGGTGATGTGACGATATACGATTCAACACTCCGCGACGGAGAGCAGATGCCCGGTGTCGCCTTCAGCCATGATGATAAACTGGAGATAGCCAGGTTGTTGGACGATGCCGGCGTCCCCGAGATAGAAGCGGGGTTCGCGGCCGTATCCCACAATGAGATGGAGGCTATCCGCGACATCTCCCGGTTAGGATTGGACGCCAGCATACTCAGTCTTTGCAGATCGAGGGTGCAGGACATCGACTGCGCCCTGGACGCGGAGGTGGACACGGTCCTGATATTCGCGGGCACCTCGGACATCCACAGGATGTACAAGTACAGCTCAGAGGTGGCGGTGGAGACATTGGAGCAGTACGCCACCGAGGCCATAGAACATGCCAAGTCACATGGTTTGAAGGTGAGCTTCAGCTGTGAGGACGGCACCCGGACGCCATTGGATGTGCTGATGAGAATGTACCATACCGTGGACGTCCTCAATGTTGACCGCTTGGGAATAACCGACACTCTGGGATGTGTCACTCCCGAAGGCATCACTTATCTGGTGAAAGAGGTGAAATCGGAGTTCGATACCCCGGTCTCAGTGCATCTGCACAACGACTTCGGTCTCGCCAACGCCAACGCCTTGGCGGCGGTGGCTGCCGGAGCGAACGCCATAACCACCACCGTGAACGGAATGGGGGAGCGCTGCGGCAACGTCCCCTTGGAACAGTTCGTGGCCGCCCTGAAATTCCTTTACGATTACGATATCGGAGTGGACTGCAGCAAACTGACACCGCTGTCGAGGAAGGTGGCGGCAATGTCCCGCTATCAAATCTCGATCAACCACCCCATCACCGGCGAGAACGCTTTCTCCCATGAGTCAGGCATCCACGTGGCGGCCATACTCAACTGCCCTGCCACCTACGAGTACATAAACCCCGAGTCGGTGGGCAACGTCCGTCACCTCCGTCTCGGCAAGCATTCTGGAGCCCACATACTGGAGAGCCGCCTAAAAGCCATGGACCTGGAATACACCCGCTCCCAGCTGAACATGATGTTGGATGAGGTGAAGAGGTTGGGAGAGGCCAAGGGCCGTGTCACCGACGAGGAGTTCGACCATATAGCGAGACGATGCCTCGGTCTAGATTCGAATTAATCTTCCGGCGGGATCCCTCTTGCTGCGACCGAACTCCGGAAGCATCCTCAGCCTCCCGGAATCAAAGACCGGTCCGTCGACGCATACCCTCTCCTTGCCCAGCATGCATGACCCGCATATTCCCACGGCGCATTTCATATAGCGTTCCAACGAGAGTTGGCAGGGTATACCACGGCGTTCACAGGCCTGGAACAGGTAGTAGAGCATTATCTCCGGCCCACAGGCGATCACCTGCTCGTAACCGCCCTCGTCCATGAGGCTCTCGGCCAGTTGCACCGCATTACCGTGGAATCCTTGGCTGCCGTCGTCGGTGGATATCCTGATGACGTTACAGTAACGGGACGCCTCTTCCTCGAAAAGTATCTCGTCGGAGCTACGGGCTCCGATCACCAGGTCGGCGTATATCGTGCGCAGCACCGGCATCAGGGGCGCCATGCCCACACCGCCGCCGACGACCAATGTTTTCAGTCCATTCAGATTGTAGCCGTTGCCATATGGCCCGCGGACAGCGAACCTGTCACCGGGCTGTAGGTCCTGGAGCGCGGAGCTGGCCTCACCGGCCTTACGCACGGTGACCGACTTCTCCGGTCCGACAGATGAGACGGACATCGGTATCTCGTCCAGTCCGGGTATCCATACCATAAGGAACTGCCCCGGGGCCACGTGGACATCCCAATCGAAGGTCAATGTGACGGTGTCCTTGGACTCCGGCCTTCTCTCCTTGACTACAACAGCATCACTCATGGGCGACACCTCTCATGCTCTCGACATCGGGATAACCGTAGGAATCCATGAATAGTTCCAGACCAGCGGTTATGTCCTTGAAGACCTCCGGACCTACACGGCCCACCGCACTACCGACCTGGAAACATGTCGCCCCGGCCATTATGTATTCGGCTGCGTCCCTCCAGTTCTCTATACCGCCCACGCCCACGATGGGGATGTCCAATGATTTGTACAGGTCGTAAACCGCCCTCACTCCGACCGGTTTGATGGCCGGCCCTGAGAGACCGCCGTAACGGTTGGACAGAACCGGTCGGGCGAACTCCGGGGATATCACCATGGCCTTCAGGGTGTTGATGGCCACCACCGCATCCCCGCCAGCGTCCTGCACGGCCTTTCCGATGCTGACTATGTCGGCGGTGTTGGGTGTGAGCTTGGCCATCACCGGGACTTTGACCGCATCCTTGACCGCGCTGACTATCCGGGACACCGATGCGGGGTCTATCCCCACCTCCATGCCGTAGCCGGAGGCATGCGGGCAGCTGAGGTTGAGCTCGATGCCGGCGGCACCGGCATTCTCCATCCTCGCCGCTATGAGGGCGAAATCCTCGGCGGATGCGGCATATATGGATGCCACCACCGGTGCCGGGGAGGGCATTATGGACGACAACTCTTCAGCGAACTCTTCCATACCGGGATTGGGTAGACCCATGGCGTTCACATATCCGGTCGGGATCTCCACGATACAGGGGTTCCTGTGGCCATCGTGTGCCGCGAGACCAATGGATTTGGTCACCACGGCCCCCGCGCCGGCGGTCATCATACGGAGCAGGGATTCCCCTGTCTCATCAAGTATGCCTGAAGCTAGCATCGAGGGGTTGGCCATCTCAATGGATGCAATTCTGACAGTGAGGTCGGTCATCGTCATCACGCCTATGCAGTCGTCGGATTAAACCGCTTTCCTTTGCGGAGGGTGGAAATCGCCGCCGGCAGCTTTTCAAGTACGTAGTCCACATCCTCATCCGTGGTGTGATGGGAGAGACCGAGACGCAGTGATGACTCCGCCTGGTCCCAGGTCAGTCCCATCGCAGTCAGCACATGTGACGGAGAGGGGCTGCTGGCGCTGCATGCCGATGCGGTGGAGGCGGCAATCCCCAAATCACTCAATTTCAGTACCAATCCGGTTCCGTTCACACCGTCGATACGGAAATGGGCGTTGTTCGCCAGGCGGGGGGAACGGTGACCGTTCAGGTGGGTATCGTCAATTTTCAGCATCTCATCCACCAATCTATCCCTTAGGGATGCCATCAGTCTGTTGGCTTCGTCCATGCGGGCATAGGCGGCCAAGGCCGCCTTTCCCAGTCCCACGATACCGGGTACGTTCTCCGTCGACGGCCTAATACCTCCCTCCTGGCCGCCACCGAAGGTGAGGGGCGCCACTGGGGTGCCCTCACGTATGAACAATGCCCCCACCCCTTTAGGGCCGTGGATCTTGTGAGCGGAAACGGACAGCATGTCGACTTTAAGCGTCCTGAGGTCCAAAGGCATGCGGCAGAACCCTTGAACCGCATCGGTGTGGAACAGGGCGCCGTGGGCATGACTTATCTCAATCAGTTCCTTGAGAGGCTGTATGGTCCCGACGACGTTGTTGGCTGCCATTATGGACACCAGAACCACGTCATCATCCATTGCCTTCTCCAAATCTTCGGGATCGACCAGTCCGCCGTCATCCACCGGCAGCACGGTGAGTGGATGCCCCTCCTCATGGAGGGCATGACAGACGTCGAGGACGGCGGAGTGCTCCACCGACGAGGTTATCACCCTCCCTTTCCGGCCGGAGGCCTTCATGCCGCCGATTATGGCCATGTTGTCAGCCTCGGTGCCGCCTGAAGTGAACGCCAACTCGCTGGGATAGCATCCCAGAACGGATGCGAGCTCCTTCCTGGCAAGCGTCATCGCCGCCGTGGCCTCATCCCCCAACCAATGGATGCTGCTGGGATTTCCGTAGCTCTCCCTCATGTAAGGTAGCATATGCTCCAGCACCTCGGAGTCGAGACAGGTGGTGGCGTTGTTGTCCAGGTAGACCCGCCGCATAGCAAGGTCATCGTTGCCACGGTAATTATTGCTTATGGGGGAAACTTCAATAAACGGCAACGGAATTGAGGCCACATGGACGTCAGGCGTATCCGTGAGGATTTCCCCATTCTGAGAAAGGGGGACATCGTGTACATGGACAGTGCCTGTCAGAGTCTCAAACCGGATTGCGTTATGGCGGCCATGGACCTATATCACAACGAGTTCCCCGCCTGCGGAGGACGGAGCGTCCACCGCCTTGCGAACCGGGTCTCGATAGCTGTCGACGAGGCGCGGGAGAGACTTGCATCCCTTATCGGGGCCGGCTCGCCTGAGAACGTGATATTCACCAAGAACTGCACCGAGGCGCTGAACACCATCGCCAACGGCCTTGACCTCGGTGAAGGGGACAAAGTCGTGACCACGGACATCGAGCACAACTCCAACCACGTGCCATGGCTAAGATTGAAGGAGAAGGGAGTGGAGAGAGGATTCGCCCCCACCGTCGACGGCATTTTGGACCTTGATGCCTTCCAAGAGATGTTGGACCGATCGGTCAAGGTCGTTTCCATGGTGCACACCTCGAACGTGACCGGTACCACAATTCCAGCCAAGGAAGTGGTCAGAATGGCGCACGACAACGGCTCTTTGGTTGTTCTCGACGGCGCCCAACATGTCGGTCACACCTTCACTGATGTCACTGACCTCGATGTGGATTTCTACACCGTCTCCGTGCAGAAGATCCTCGGCCCCACCGGTGTCGGGCTGCTCTACGGCAAGGAGTGTCTGCTCAAAGACTTGCAACCCTTAAGCGTTGGCGGCGGCACAGTGGGTCTGGCCGACTACGAGTCGGTGGACCTTTTACCGCCACCGGAGCGGTTCGAGGCCGGACTGTTGAACTACTCCGGCATAATCGGTGCCGGGGTCGCGGCCGAATATTTGATGGAGATAGGTCTTGACAAGGTCAAGGACCATGAGACCTCCTTGAACCGTGGATTGAAGAAACGTCTTTCATCCATACCTGAGATCGAGATACTGGGCCCGGACGACGCCGGTCTGCGGGCGGGCATAACCTCATTCAACGTCAAGACCATGGGATCACATGATGCAGCCATGATACTGGACGATATGGCGGGAGTGTTGGTGAGGTCTGGCATGCACTGCTGTCATCCTTGGTTCCAATCACGCGGCATACCGGGATGCGTACGTGCATCGATGCATGTCTACAACGATCACGAGGATATTTCCAAGCTCGGCGATGCGTTGGATGATATGGTATCGACCTTCTGTAGATGAACCTTCACCACACCGTCGTACTCCGACGCGGAAATTAGAAAACGGGAGTCGCGGTCCAATTCAACGGTCTGCCCTGCATATGGAGCTTTCAACTCCCGGATGAACTTCTTTTCGCCGTTGTCGAGAATGATCATTCCCGGCGACAATTCCAACGTCCAACCCCGGGGAACGATCTCCGTGCCCTCCACCCATATCTCCGCCTCCGTCCTCGCCACAGAGCACAATAGTGAATCAAAAGATGCCGCCAATGAGGATGCTTCCGAATCCAATCGTTGTTGCGAGTGCATATCCAGATGCGGGGCCAAGGAGGCGAGGAGCATCAGGGCACAGACACTCACCGTGACCCGGGACAAGGTGAATTCCATCATATGATTCTCACCATTACACCGTGTATACCATCCTTTTCAACTGCCGTCAGTTCCACCATGTCCCCGTCCTTGAGTGAGAGAGGATGTTCGTGGAACAGAGGGAAGGAGGGGTTCTTCAGTATCGCTGTGCCTAATGCCTTCCCTTCATGCTCCATTATCAACCCTCCCTCCACCACGGTCAGTGATGATGACGAGGGGAGTGTCAAAGGTACATGACGGGAGGAACCGTCCCCTTGGAAGTATACCACAGTGGCCGCATCCAGCAATGCATCGGCCTGAATACCGCAATCCCGCATGGCGGCATCCCTCTCCTGCATCTGCAAAGCGGCATCGGCCACTGGCAATGACAAAGACAATATCAACAATGTCAAAGTGAGTCTGAGAGGCAGATCTATGACGGCCCGTCTGCACATCATATCAAAAGCACCTTGGCCTCGGAGTTGCTGCCGTAACCGCTCTTGCTGACGGTGACGTCTATCTGCCCCAATCCTCCGTTGGTCTGCATGCTCAGTGAGCTGAAACGGGCAACACCGTCGGAACCGGTCACAGCGTATACGGCGGAACCCTTTCCATCAGAGACGCTGGAACCGCTCAATACCACCGCGGCGCCGGAAACGGGGTCGCCCAACCGGTCGAACACCGCCACGTCAAGCGAAACATCCTCAGCGTAACGTATGCCGTTCTCGCCTTCGGTCAACAGTATGTGACCCGGCTCAACGGTCACCGCTCCGATGCCGTTCGGCACATCGATGGAGCCCATCCAACCGACTATCACGGTGGTCGCTAGACCGGCGATTATCACCAATATCATCAATTGCAGCGGCAACCCTTCGATGGCCGCCCGTCTGTCTTTACGCAGACTCTTTTCGCCGTAAGGAATACGTCCCATGACGCGAACAGTCATTCAGCTTCTTAAATCGCTGACAGATACATCTACACTACTTGTTGACCTCATTCAGACGGGATGTGTGGATCACCGAGTGTCTCGGTCCTGATGGAGTCAGCAGACTGCTCTTCAGTTTCACATCGGCAACGTTCACTGTACCTAGCTCCACCCCCGAGAGGTCATCGAAATTCTTCATCATCCCCGGAAATGGCTGGCGGAGCCGGGCCAGAGTCAGATGAGGACGGAATCCACGCTTCTCGGCCTCAATCCCTAAAGCGGAGGTCTCTTCCTCCAGCCTATCCGATATTTTCTTCAGGATGCCACCGTCCTCGACACCCGCCCAAACCACCCGCGGGCGGGAATCATCGGGAAAACATCCGATCGAGCGCAGTGTCATCGTGAATGGCGCGATGTCGGAGACGGAAAGGTCCATGGACTGGGAAAGTGATGGGATGATTGCAGCGTCGGCCTCCCCGATGAACTTCAAGGTTATGTGCAAACTGTCAGAAGAGGGGACCTTGGCTCCCTGCATCGCCTCTAGACGATCGAGCACTGGTAAGAGCCCAGGTACCGCGGGCACGTCCACCGCAAAGAAGAGCCTCATGGGACTGAATCGTTGGCAGGGGACATAATGATGATGTTCGAATCCCTTTTATATGCCTCTTCAAATCCCATAACCATGGGATTGGTGAGACAATTTGCCAGCCATGCCGGCTGGTGGGTAGGGTGCAAACTAGGCTTCAAGAAGCCTTTGGTCACGACGATTATTATCCATTACGCCTGCAACCTAAACTGCCGCCATTGCAGCATTCAGGGTAACCTTGAGTTGCTGCCGCCCAAACGGAAGCTGAGCTACCCTGAGATGGAAGAGGAGATGAGAGGCCAGTATCGCCGCGGGGCGCGCATCCTCTATTTCGAGGGCGGTGAGCCCACAATGTGGGAGGATGAAGGAAAGGACCTCGGCGACCTAATACGCCTGGGAAGGGAGATCGGCTATTTCAACATCGGATACACCACCAACGGTACCAACGGCTATCACACCGAATCGGATGTGATATCCATAAGTCTCGACGGACCCCGTGAGGTCCATGACGCCATTCGTAGCGAAGGCGTCTACGACCGCCTCATGGCGGGATTGGAGACATTGGAACATCCCGCTGTCTTCGCCAACATGGTGGTGCAGCGGGATAACCTGCACACCGTCAGGGAAGTGGCCGAGATAGTGCAGGACAACCCTGCCATCCGCGGGATCATTTACAATTTCATCACTCCTCCGCCGGAGGACGTTGCCCTTACACTAGAGGAGAAGGCCGCAGTCATCCATGAGATCCAGATGTTGAAGAGGGAGGGTTATCCCATCCTCAACTCCAAGAAGGCCCTCAAGCTGCTATTGGAGGAGGACTTCTCTGAGAAATGCCCCCACCATGTCTCCGCCTTCGTACTGCCGGACGGGTCCCATGCCCAAGGCTGTCCGATGGCCGGGACTGAATCCTGCCGCAAGTGCGGTTTCGATGCTGTCAGGGAGTATTATCTGGTGAACCGCGGAGACCCGTTCACCATCACAGAGATGTCAGGAATGTTCGCGTTGACAAAGCGATGATGTAAAGGACCATCGTCAGTAGGCTCACGCCGAAGTACTGCGGAGCGATACGGACGTACCACAGCTCCTCCTTGGCATCCATGATCCTCCAGGAACGGATTACCAACGGTATTGTCAGAAGCAGTATCACGTAGACCGGATGGAAGAGTATCATCACCGCGAGCAGAGTCACGAAGGATGCCTGAATGCCTTTGATAACCGGAACCGCCTGCTCCCGTCCCCCCATCCTGACCGCTAGGTCCTTCTCCCCATGCTTGAGATGGGATTCATATCCTGACATGGCGTCGACGACCCTCATCAGACCGACGGCCAATGCGATTGCCAGGGAGAACACGAATATCTCCCAGCTGAACACCCCGGACAGGACGTAATGGGAGAAGAACACCAGCATGAAGAATGATATGCCGACATTCAGCTCCCCCAGGCCACGGGCTCCCATGTTTATGGGCGGGGCGGTGTAGAAGTATGCTAAAAGCAAGCCTGCCAATCCCAGGATTATGACCAGTAGTCCGCCGTGCATCAGTATGGGGACGGCGAGCACCAGGGACATGAGCACCAGGAATGCCATGACCTTCCGGCCCTGCTCAACGGTTATCAAACCCCTCTCGAACTGGTTCCCGTCCCAGTAGACCTTCTTGAGCAACTCGTTGTCCTTGAATACCGGTGACTCCTCCAACTTCTCGAAGCGCTCCTTGCCGACCTCGACGTCGACCCCGCTGACAAAATCAAAATAATCGTTGGAGAAGTTGACGAACATCGCCAGGAACAGTACGTCCAAAGGTATCAGCACGGCGATCAGGTAATCGTTGCTGTATCGCAGACCATAGGCCACACCGCAGATGGATGCCAGGACGAAGGGCAATGTGTAACTGAACCGCATAACGAGGTTTAGCCAACGGAATATGCCTACTTCTTCGGGACCGGGGGTCATGAGGCGGGAATGTCCAGAGGATATAATAAACCCATCTTCAACGAGTGGGGAAATGTGACAGCTGGGTGGAGAGCCTTTCCATCAACTCGTCACGGCCGGGGGTGATGAACTCGTGGGTGACGTGTGTCGGACCGGCACGGGCCACCAGTTCAGCGCAGGCGGCGGTCTGGAACGGCATGTGCCAATCCATACGGCCGAAGTGAGGGTAGGCGATGTTCAGTTTGCCGTTGAGGTCCGCCTCCCGGTACTCGCTGCTCTCCCCCTGGGCCATGGACTCCGCCTGATAGTCCGCTGAAAGGCTCATATGAAGATGCATGGAGCAGATGCGGTCCACCGATTCATCACCGATGCGGTCCAAAGCCTTGAGGGCAGACTCCACCGCATCCAGCTCGTTCCGACAGTCGCGCAGGGCATTCATCAGATGACCGGTATCGAGGCATATCCCCCAATCATCGAACTCCAACTTCTCCTCCAATATCCGGACCTCGGCGCGGTCCAGCAACCGCAGTCCCGGCCACCAGAGGTTCTCGAGGGCCAATTTGAAAGGGGGTTTCTGATCTGGCATTTCGGCCACGGCATCGTTCAACAGCTCAGCGAAGGCCACGAGCACCTCATGGTCGCTGAAACCGTTGTCCTGGGAGAACACCTTGAGAAGGTTGGGGCTGCCGGCATGGATGACGCCATACGCCGGCTCCAATGGAACAGCATTGAGGATCATCTCACGCACGGTCCGGACCATTTCCTCACGATCCCGTCCATAACATAGGAACGCCACCTGCGTGTCATCCACATCATCGAGGGTGTGGAGGCCTTTCCAACCAGAATACCAGTCCACGGCATAGGGTAGGTGTACGCCCCTCACCAGATCCTTGAACTCTGCTGGAGCGGGAAAATGGCCCGTTAACATCTCGACGCCGTTTAGGTTCTGGGACGAGACCAACTGCTCCATCCCCGGCCCACCGCCGATGCGTTCTAGGTCGAAATCATAAGCTGAGATGTTGAACAGATGCTCGGGACCGCTCACGCCCATGAATCCGCAAACTCATAGAAAACAAGAACGGTCAGAACAGTTCGAAGGCCGCGGACAATGCGCCGTTGACAGCACCCAAGCGCTCGAAGGCTCCGCCGACGATTATTATGTCGCCTTCTTCCATCTCTTCTATTGACCTTATGGAGCGGGCCAGCCCCGGTCTGTTGACATCCAGGTCCCAGTCAGGAGGCATCAAAAGTTTTCCATTACGATAAAGGATGGTGGTGCAACCCTCAGAACCGGCCCTTATCCCGGCGTCACGCTGCTGCATCCCATTCTCTATCTTGTGGGCAACCCCTTTGACCAGGATTGCCTGCTGATGATTACCGACCACCAGGTCGTCGATATTGATGTCCAGCACTTTAAGCGGAAGCTCGGAGAGGAAACCGAGCCCCTCTCTGCTTATCTTGATGCCGGTCTGCTTGATATCGATCATCTCCCATTCCCGCAGGGTGTTGATGATCCTCCTCATGCTTCCCTCGCCTATGCCCACCATATCGGATAGCTTCTTCCTGCCAAACCTCTTACCTCCGGATAGCAGGTGCAGCGTCCAATATACGTGGTGGTCTTTGAAACGGAACATCGGTCCGTACTGAGGTACCTCAATGATCTTCATAGTGTCAGAATGTCGTCACTTTCCCTTCTATTATCATGTTCGAGACCTTATCGATGTTGTCTAGCCACTGGTAAGCGATGGCCTCCGCGTCCTTGCTGTAACGGGAGGCGACCGCATCGTCCATGGAGACCAGCTGTATGCTGGCGTTCAGAGGTTGCGATATCGGTTTCCCGATCTGCGATAGCAACCTGACGCGCACCTCGGCTTCATCGGGTAGTTCCTTGGCTATATCCTCTGCTATTATCCGTGACAGTATATTATATATTTTTCCGATGTGTGTTATCGGGTTCTTACCGGAGGTGGCCTCCATGCTCATGGGACGATAGGGTGTGATGAGCCCATTGGCACGGTTTCCGCGGCCCACAGAACCGTCATCGCCCATCTCCTGAGAGAGGCCGGTACAGGTGAGATAATACACGCCGCGGTCATAGTCGTCACCGGTATTGACATCCATTTTAACATCGAGGTCAGTGTGCTTGAGCACATGGTCCATGGTTCGGGAACGGAGCTCCTGCACGGCGGAGATGTAGTGGTCGGCATTGTCCAGATACCTGTCCACCATGGCACAGGCCACGGTTAATGTTAGCTCATCACCCACGCGTGAGGCCATCACCTTGACGTCATGACCGGCCTCCGGCATGATGTCCTTGAGAGGACCGTTTATGAACCTCTCCGCCTCCAACACCACTTTCTCTGTCTGGCTGTAAGGAGCGTAACCCACTCCGAACGATGTGTCGTTGGCCAGGAATTTGGAAGTCTCGTAGACGCCCATCAGGTCATCTGAACCCTGGCCGAGTCTGGCCTCCATTATCATGTCGTTCTCGGTATCCAGATCCTTGAAGGTCCGTTTCATGTACTCCTTGGCGGCCTTCAATGCCACGGACTTGCATGGAAGTATGCGAATGTCGCCGTTCTCCTTGATGAAGGATGTCGACCTGCCCACCAGTAATATGTAAACCGGGTCGATGATGTAACCGCCGCCGAAACGGGGAGCGGATGATCCAGCCACTATCTGTGCCTCATCTGTGTTGTGGTGAAGTACGTGTCCGAACTCCTTCTTATACATCTTGCAGAGAGCCCTGCTGACGGTCTCCGCCAATCCATCGGCGACACTGTCGGGATGACCGATTCCTTTTCTCTCGCAGAGCTCCACCCTCCGCATGTGCAGAGGAAGGTCCTTTATCTCCTCGACGTAAATATTCTTGGACATTGTAAACTACTCCCCTTAAAAAACCGTCATCAAGACAATCCAGTGTTGTTTCTGTAGTTTTTTATGCCATATAAACAACATTGATACAATTATTCATATAGGAATAATATGCTCTAGTGTCATGAGATTCCCGCCTGCCTCCGACATCCGCAAACTACGTAAGGTACTGGATGTCACACAAGCGGAGCTTGCCAAACGCTCCGGTATAAGCCAGAGCGCAATTGCGAAGATCGAAAGGGAGAACATATCGGCCAGCTACGACACGGTCGTCAAATTGTTCGAGACCCTGGAGAACATGAGCAGGAACGATGAGAACCACAAGACCGCTGTTGATGTCGCCAGTAAGGGCGTGGTCACCATTCAGTGCACAGAGAAGGTCAGAGCTGCCTCCGACCTGATGAAGACCACCGGATTCTCCCAACTGCCGGTCCTGAAGGGTGAAGTTCCAGTGGGGAGCATCTCGGAGAGGACTATACTTGAATTGATCCGTCAGGGCAAGACCATGGACGAACTTAGCGGCATGAGTGTCGCACGTGTCATGGGAGACATGTTCCCGGTGGTGAATGAGAACACGCCTATGGATACCGTCACGACCCTTATGGGCAACGCCAATGCGGTACT
Source organism: Candidatus Methanomethylophilaceae archaeon (assembly GCA_007116915.1). Classification (GTDB taxonomy): domain Archaea; phylum Thermoplasmatota; class Thermoplasmata; order Methanomassiliicoccales; family Methanomethylophilaceae; genus PWHV01. The sequence continues at coordinate 9,068 of SKHQ01000039.1, read as the reverse complement.
CGTGGCCAGAAAAGGTAAGATAATCGGAGTATTGACCTCGGCGGACCTGCTCAAGCTGATCTGAGCGTCATTCGGAATAGTCGATGCGGAGACTGTCGAAATCCCGCGCCACCACGACGTTCCTTGCTTCCAGCACTTCCGAAGCTTCATTCTCCAAGACGAGGTCGTCCTCTATTCTGGGACTGATGTGAGTGAGGACCAGGGTCCCCGCCCCCGCCTGCTTGCATACCTCTGCAGCCTGACGGGCGGTACTATGTCCGCTCTCCGCCGCCCGGTCGGTGCCGTCATCAGTGAAAGTCGCTTCGTGCACCATTAGGTCGACACCTTCACTGGCCTCGATGAAGGCCGCACATGGCCTGGTGTCGCCGGAATAGGAGAACGACCTGCCACGACGTGCGGGTCCTAAAACGTCCTCGGGCCTGACGACGCGTCCTGTGACCGTCACCGACGAACCGTTCTGCAGGTCGGAATAGAGCGGACCTTCCGGTACGCCCAGTTTCCTGGCGGCATCGGCATCGAACCTTCCCTGACGGGGCTTCTCCCTCAACACATAACCCAAGGAGGGAACGGTGTGGTCGGTCCCCACAGCGAGTATGGTCATGTCTTCCGATTCCAAAGAATCACCGGGATGGAGATCCCTCACCTCCACCGGATAACAGGGTTCTGCATCCTGGATGGAGGACATCCTCTCCATCATGGTGACTGTCCCCTCGGGGCCGAACACTCTGATCGGACGTTGCCGTGAGAATAGTGACATCGTCTGTAAAAGTCCAGGCACGCCTGTCACATGGTCGCCATGATGATGTGACAGGAATATGCAATCGACTGCCATCATCGACAGCGGCGACATCATCAACTGCCTCTGAGCACCTTCGCCGCAATCGAATAGTAGGACGCGGCCGTTGCGTTTCAAGGCGGTACAAGGTAGTGACCTGGCTGGAGACGGGACCCCTCCCGATGTACCGAGGAAATGGACCTCCATGGTGCCACTAACGGCCGATGCTCTCCAGCACACGGTCCTTCTTGGTCAGTTTCTTGTATTCCTTGTAGTGCTCCTTGCAGAGTCCGGCCTTCCTGCCGACATCCTCTCCGATGTCCAGTCCAGACTCTTCGACCTTCTTGAATCCTAACGATCTCTCAACATCCTTGCCGCAACTAATAACCGAGCAAGTCCTGGACGCTTCCGTTCTATCGGCCATGCCCTGATTATACCGCAGGTGGATATTATGCTTTTCTGGCGTCTACGAAAATATGAAGAACGACATACCCCTTACAAGAGGTGATGATAAAGGTCTCCCCCTCCATGCTATCCGCCGATGCGTCACGCCTTGGCGAAGGCTTGCAAAAATTGGAGCGATGCGGTGCGGATTGGGCACATATTGATGTCATGGACGGGGTGTTCGTCCCCAACATTACCATCGGCCAGCATGTCGTCAGAGCTCTTAGGCCTGTTAGCGACATGCCATTCGATGTGCATCTGATGATCGTCAATCCCATCAAGCACGTACCAGATTTCCTGTCTGCGGGTTCGGACATGATAACACTGCATGTGGAGACGACCGAGAATGTTGAGGAAGCACTCACCGTGATAAGGGACGGTGGAGCGAAGGCCGGCTTGAGTCTCAACCCCGGCACACCGATAGATTCCATCATACCATACCTCGATATGCTAGACCTTGTGCTGGTGATGAGCGTCCAACCAGGATTCGGAGGGCAGTCGTTCCAGGAACACTGTCTGGAGAAGATCGCATCCATCCGCAGAACAGTGGATGAAAAAGGTCTTGACATCGAGATCTCCGTGGATGGGGGCATCACCCGTGAAACGGGTAGACGTTGCGTTGAAGCCGGTGTCAACGTCCTAGCCGCCGGATCATCGTTGTTCGGCGTCGAGGACATGGCAGAAGAGATTAAATTGTGGAAGGGGTTCAGCAGGAAGGGTTGAACAGTATGAGCCTTTCAAACGACAGATTGTTACAAGCAGCGGTGTTCCTGATAATACCAGCGGCCATCCTGTTAGGGGCTTTGATGACTGATTCGAGCATCTGCATCGCCATCGTCATGCTGGTGTGGATAACAGTAGGGGTCTTGCTTTTCTTCGTCCCAAACACCCCAGAGAGGGAAGACCGCTCCTGAGGTCCAGGATATGGGTGTCAATCTATCCGGGATCCTCGAGCCTAAGGAGCTTGAATTGCGGGACCTTGCAAACCGGACACTGGCTGTTGACGCCCACAACACGATTTATCAATTCCTCTCCATAATCAGACAGCCGGATGGCACACCATTGATGGACCATGCCGGTAATGTCACCTCACATCTCTCCGGGCTTCTGTACCGCAACGTCGCCCTGATGGAGCAGGGTATCAGACCATGTTACGTGTTTGACGGCAGGATACACGAATTGAAGCTGGACACCGTCAAGGAAAGGAGGGAGCGGCGTGAGGCCGCTATAAAGGATTGGGAGGCCGCCCTCGATGATGGTGATATGGAGAGAGCCTACAGCAAGGCCATGCAATCCTCGCGCATGACCAAAGATGTGTTGGAATCCTCACGGGAACTGCTCGACCTAATGGGCATCCCGGTCATTGAGGCGCCGATGGAAGGAGAGGCGCAGGCGGCACATATGTGCATCAAAGGTGATGTGTGGGCCGTATCCTCTCAGGATTTTGACAGTCTTTTGTTCGGAGCTCCTCGTCTTGTCAGGAACATCAACATAACCGGCAGACGCAAGATGCCGGGGAAGAACGTGTACCGCAACGTCAGAGTGGAGATGCTCGAGTTGCCCAAGGTGTTGGAATCCCTGAATATTAGCCGGGAGGAACTGGTTCAGATGTGTGTGATGATGGGGACCGACTTCAACACCGGCATATCGGGGATAGGTCCAAAAAGAGGTCTGGCACTCATCCGCAAACACGGTAGCATTGAAGCCTCATTGGAACACCTCGGCATGGAGATGCCGGGCTACGAGAGCGTGATGGACATATTCCTCAACGGCTCTTACAACGAGGATTACGACCTCTCGATGAAGGATATCGACCGGGATGGCTTGGCGGAATTCCTCTGCGAGAAGCATGACTTCTCACCGGAACGGGTCTCATCTACGATTGATAAACTGCAGCAAGGCAGGCAGGAGATAGAGAATAGCGGTCGTCAGAAGTCCCTGGACATGTTCTTTTGATAAGACAATTATTTATAAATGATGTCGATAATCGCCATGTGGGAGGGCAAGACAGTTCCTCCCAGGAAGGGGCATGGCGATGATAAAGCAGGTCCGACCGAATTATGAACCCGCAAAGATGGAAACCGAGATCCAACGCCATTGGGACTCGAAGGAGATTTACACCAAGACCAAGAAGATGAGGGAGGACGGCCCCGATTTCTACTTCCTCGACGGTCCCCCCTACACCACCGGGTCAATTCACCTTGGCACCGCCATGAACAAGACTCTGAAGGACACGCTCATCCGCTACTGGCGGATGAACGGTCTGAATGTCAGGGACCAGCCTGGTTTCGACATGCACGGTCTGCCGATAGAAGTGCAGGTGGAGAAGGAGGTCGGTGTCAGATCCAAGCAGGAGATCGAGGAGTACGGCATCGACCGTTTCGTCGACATCTGCAAGAAATTCGCCATGAAACTACATGGAAGCATGAGTGACCAGTTCAAACAACTCGGGGTCTGGATGGACTGGGACAACCCTTACCTAACGATAAAACCGGAATATATCGAGGCTGCCTGGTGGACCATCGAGCGGGCCCACAAACGTGAATTGTTGGTGGCCGACGACCGTGTCCTATCCTGGTGTCCCCGCTGTGAGACAGCATTGGCTGAGGCGGAGATAGAGTACTGGGATGAGGAGGACCCGTCGATATTCGTCAAGTTCCCTCTTTCCGATGATCCCAATACCTCGGTCGTCATATGGACGACGACCCCTTGGACCATCCCTGCCAACATGGCGGTGGCCGTCCATCCCGAGTTGACATACGCCATGGTGGATATGTCGGACAAAGGGAGGGTGGAGAGACTCATCATCGCCGAGTCGCAGATCGAGAACGTCGCCGAATTGGCCGGTTATGACGGTTTCGAAGTGGTGAAGACCTTCAGCGGCAAAGAGCTTGAGGGCAGGTACTATAATCCTCCGTTCAATATCAACGAGCAACACCTGAAACACAGCGAATGGACGCACCGTATCGTCCTCGCTGATTATGTTGAGGATGCCAACACCGGTATCGTGCACACCGCACCCGGGCACGGTCCTGATGACTTCGAGACCGGTAAGCGCTACGGGCTGCAACCATTCTGCCCTGTGGACGAGTCGGGAAGGTTCACCGCGGCCGTCCCCGAATACCAGGGTCGCAAAGCCCGTGGGACCAACGCTGACATACTCCAATACCTACAGGATCGAGAGGTTTTATTACACAACCACGGCACCGACCACCGTTACGGACATTGTTGGAGGTGCCGCTCATCAGTCATATTCCGCAACACCAATCAATGGTTCATCAAAGTCGATAGTATAAAGGAGAAGATGGCCTCCGAAGTCTCCAGAGTCAAATGGAGTCCGGACTGGGCCGGTAGCTCGCGTCAGCTGAACTGGGTGGAAGGCGCCCGCGACTGGTGCATATCCCGGCAGAGATACTGGGGGATCCCCCTACCCATCTGGGAGTGTTCCTGTGGCGAGAAGAAGGTCATCGGAACCTTCGACCAGCTCTCTGAAGGACGGGGTTACATAGAGGGTATCGAACCCCACCGACCTTGGATTGACACCATCACATTCCCTTGCATCCGTTGCAGCGGTGAGATGCACCGTGTCCAGGATGTTCTTGATGTCTGGTTTGACTCCGGTGTCGCATCGTGGGCATGTCTCAACTATCCCTCCGACAAGAGACAGTTCGACAAGTGGTTCCCGGGACGGTTCATAACCGAGGCCCATGACCAGACCCGAGGATGGTTCTATTCCCAACTCGCATCCGGCGTCATATCTTTCGACCAAAGCCCCTATGAAGAGGTGCTGATGCATGGTTGGATGCTGGATTCCAAAGGCCAGAAGATGAGTAAGAGCAAAGGCAACGTCATAGAGCCTTTGGAGATAATCAACGAGCACGGAGCCGATGCCCTGCGCTTATACATGCTCAAGGCCAACGCGCCCTGGGAGGATACTGCTTTCCAAAAGGAGGGACCTCGCAATGCCCGGAAGACCTTGAACACATTATGGAACGTTGTCAACTTCGCCTCCACATACATGAGTTTGGACTCCTACGAGCCATATAAGCAAAAAATGACTGATATGGAGGCTCATTTCCGCAACGAGGACCGTTGGATGATATCCCGGACCGAGAAGATGCGCAAAGAGGTCAGCGAGAACATCGAGAACCGCAACATACACAAGGCGGCAAGAGCCATTGAAAATTACATCCTTGAAGACCTGTCACGCTGGTATGTGAGACTGATCAGGGACAGGATGTGGAGCGAGGAGGGCGACCATGACAAACAGGCCGCCTATTTCACACTCCACTATTCGATAATGAGTGTCACCAGACTCCTGGCTCCGTTCTGTCCTCATATCACTGAGGAGATCTATACCAATATGGACGGACGACTGGAAAGCGTCCATATGACCGACTGGCCTAGCTTCAACGAGTCGCTCATCGATGACAGTATGGAGCTGAGCATGGCCATGGTCCAGGAGATTGTGGAGATCTGCGCCTCCGAGAGGCAGCGCCGAAACGTCAAGCTACGCTGGCCGATGAAGAGGATGGTCGTGAAAGGTACCACCGAACTGGTCAACAGTTCGATAGAACTTTTCAGTGATGTCCTGATGCAACAGGCCAATGTCAAGAATATCTCCTTCGTTGAACCTGACAAGGAGTGGGACGCCCTCGTATTGCACGTGATACCAAACCCCGATGCCATCGGGAAGGTCTACCGTCAATGGTCTTCAAAGATCGCCAAGTTGCTGGAGAGCCGCCCTGCCGCCATGGTCAAGAGCGCAGTCAGCAAAGGCACCTATGAGATCGGAATAGAAGGACAGTACCTGAAGATAGAACCGAACATGGTCACCTTCAGGTTGGACCTTCCCAAGAGCGTCTCCTCGGCGGATTTCTCTTCCGGATTGTTGTATCTGGACTTTGAGATGTCCCCGGAGATCGAGGCCGAGGGTTACACCCGTGAGCTCATACGACGCATACAACAGATGCGTAAGGATCTGAAACTGGACGTCGAGGAGTACATAAAGACCGACGTGTCCGCTGAGCAGCGGCTGCGTGCCTATTTCAACCAATGGCGCAACCATATCATGAAGGAGACCCGATCGAGGTCCATCTCATTCAACGAGGAACCTGCGGAAGGATCCAAGGCATGGGACATCCAAGGCAAGGATGTGCACATAAGTCTCAAACCGTTGCAACTGTCACAGGTTAACCAGGCGTTCGCGGATATGGCCTTCCTCAGCAATGACGATGTGATTGCACTCAACCATGCAGGCCATTACGACAAAGAGAGCCTGGATGCGTTGACCGGTAAGGAGATACTCAGCATCCCCGGCATTCGTATCGCCGAGGCGATGAAGATCGTTGAGCATCTGAAGAAGTCCGAGGGTGTACCCGTCAAGCCGGTGGACACCGATAACAAGAAATCCGAGCCAGTCCACGTGCAGGAGTTGAAGATTGAGCCTGGCAACGTTTACATGGCCGTTAACAAAGCCGAGAAAGGACAGGCCATCCTGCGTGCCGCCATCTCCAAGGGAATGAAACCCCTGTTGATCACCAGGACCCCGCCGGAGAAACTGCCCATAAGCAAGGAACTTAGCGATGACAACGTCATATGGCTTTCCAGCATATCCAAGGCTAACTCCTTCAACCCCCGTGAGCTTTACCGCCTGGAGCAACTGATATCCCTGAGTCTGGAGAGAGGGAAGGCGGCCATACTCGTTGAGGGGCTGGAATACCTGATCACCAACAACGACTTCCTGTCGGTGCTGAGATTGGTTCAGAACCTAAGGGATCAAGCCTCTGTCAGGGATGGTGTGCTGGTGTTCGATATCAACGGAAAGGCCTTGGACGCCCACGAACTCAGCCTGTTGGAGAAGGAGTCCGATATCCTACTCTGATCAGAGTCCAAGACGCACCAGGACCTCGTCGAGACGGGGGACGGTGTCCATTCCGGCCGATTCCGCAGGGCTTACCCAACGGTAGTCGCAATGCTCCCAGTTCAAGGTAGGTTCAATTTCAGACTCGAACAGCACCGGATGGACCCTCCATATTATCCCATCCCCGCGGACCAGGAACGGTACGCCTATCAAAACCGGATGGGCATCGATCTGCGTCTCCTCCCTGAGTTCACGGCAGGCAGCCTCCTCTGGCCCCTCTCCTGCCTCAATACTACCGGAGGCCCCGCCCCAGCGACGGGGGAAATGATTCTCCTCGTCACTGCGGCGCATCAAAAGGATGCTGTCCCCGCGCCTCACTATACCGGTGACGACCTCGCGTAGTTCGAGGTCCGGTAGTTCAATTGTGCCGGTGTCGCCATCGAGTATGGCGCGGTCTCCGTTACACAATACATCAATATCGATCCCGTCCACAAGAGGTATGTCCGCTATCACGGCACCGGTGGTCACAATCGTCTCCGCTGTGACATTGACTATACCGACCGGAGCAAGACCTTTGGATTTGAGGTCGAATATTGTGTAAGAGCCGACGGTAGAGCCCTTACCACGACGGAAAGCGAATATCTTTCCAGAGATGTTACCGCCTTCCCCCACACGCAACTCACCCGTTGCGGTGTCCACTCCGCCGAGGAAACTGAAATCTTCGTTCAGGACCAATACCTTCCCTTCAACCCTACCGCTGGCTATCGCACGTCCGTTGATCATCACAACACCACCTCCATGAGAGTCTGGAATGAATCACAACGTACTTTCTGCGAACAGAGTGTGGGGAGGTAGTTACAGGCTTTGGCCGAATCACTGGCGGAACGTTCGAACAAACCCTCCACCGGCGTCACCACCATACAGGTGTCCGCAAGGACCGTACCAAACCTCTCCAGGATTGCCACTTCGGCCGGAAGGGCATCGCGGACCTCACGAGAGGTGCAGAACCACACCTTGACATCCGACCGCTTCTCCTTTCCGTCCAGATAGGATGACATCTCTTTCACTTCACGAATTGACAGGTGAGGACATCCGAAGGCGATGAGCTCAACGTCCTCGACCACGGTGAGCGAATCCTGAGCATCTCTCAATTCAGCCTCACCGATGTGTATGATTTCCAGACCGTCGATCGAATGCTCGGATGATTCGGGAGTGTGGTCCTCAACGTGGAACATGGCCACCGCACCTGATGCTGCCATTGCTGCCGCCATTATCTTCGCCTCCTCCCAGTCCGGCCTAATGCCGCGGAAGTAAGGTATTCCATTCCCGATGCGTGAGCCGACCGCCTGCCCCAATAATGAATGTGAGAAAAGACTGCCATCGATGTCCGTCTCCACAACCACAGTGGGAGCGCGGTTTTCTTTGAGATGCAGGCCGTAGTTGGCGGTGCGGCCCACTATGGCCGCGGCCAATGCACCTGGTCCGCCCTCTCGGTTGGTGCGAGCGCCGATCATGGAGTTGACCATGGAAAGGGCTGAGGACTCGGCCCAGGCTACATGATCCCCTTTGGTCGGCACATTATTGGAAAGGTAAGGGGTGCAGGAGCAGCTGGTCTCAACACCCATACTACCATAGAGATCGATGATATGCAGCTGTTTGGCGGCGAATTCCTCGCTGACGCCCATCTCCCGCCATCGGACACTGTCCATGCCGGAAGGGTTGAGTGTGCTGGGAACGCGGACCTTGGCTCCCTGGGATACATGCTCGAGATAGGCGATACCGCCGTCCCCTATGGTCTTGTAGGAAACACCCGAAACATGGGCGGAGGTTATGGGGACGAGGTCATCGGCACCGTATATCTTTCCCAAGGCCACAACAAGTTCCAAGGCCTTACGGGCGCCGTCGCCCTCCTCACCGTCGAGTATCCGCTGCTCTGCAGCACTGAGATTCATGTCAAGGGTTAGTGGTTGGGGCTTGAAAAGATTT
>SKHQ01000035.1 GCA_007116915.1 Candidatus Methanomethylophilaceae archaeon | reverse complement strand
TCTGATAACAAACATGTTAACAAACATGATAACATTATCCAGTATTAACAGCTATAATGATTATCATACTGAGTTCAAAAATCCATTTATACCTAGGATGTTAAATGTGATAGTCCCGACAGAAAAGACAGACGATCACGTTTGATTGATTCATGAGGTGAGAATATGATGAGTACAAAAGAATCCATTAAAAAGGGCTCGCAAGGAAAGGGAAGCGAGTCGACAGACCTCACCCTCTTCGTTAGAACCTCGGATGAGGAGTTGAAGAAGTGGGACAAACAGAGGATCTATGATGCGCTGATGCGCGAGACGGATATAAGCGAGGATGCGGCCGCTATAGTGTCAACTGAGGTTGACAAGATGGTCTCCAAGATGGAGATCGAATACATAACCGCCCCACTCATAAGAGAACTGACCAATGCCAAGCTCATTGAGTACGGCTTGGAGGCGATCCGCAAGCAGCACACGAGACTGGGAGTTCCACTATACGATGCCCGCCAGATCATCATGAACCCCAATAAGGAGAACGCGAACGTCCCCCACGGACCAGAGGCTACCAATCTGACCCTGTCCGAGAACATAAAGAAGGAATTCGCCCTACTCGAGGTGTTCACCCCTGACATCGCCGATGTCCACATGAGCGGCACCATGCACCTTCACGATCTGGGCATGATCGACAGGCCGTATTGCAGTGGACAGTCCATTGAATACGTCAAGAAGTTCGGGCTGAACCTCCCCAACGCACTCTCCATAGCGAAACCAGCCAAACATCCTGAGGTTCTCATAGAACAGATCATAAAATTCTCCGCTGCCCTGCAGGGCCATTACGCGGGAGCAATTGGATGGGATGCGTTCAACACCTTCCTCGCCCCCTATCTCGTGGACGTGGATGATAAGCGGATGAAGCAGCTGGCTCAGATTTTGATATATGAGTTCGCTCAGCAGGCTGTCGCCCGCGGTGGACAATCCATATTCAGTGACATCAACCTTTACTGGGAGACTCCTAAACATTTCGTTGGTGTTCCCGCTATCGGTCCGGGAGGAACGTTCACTGGAAAGAACTACGAAGACTATGAGACGGAGAGCAGACGTTTCCTGAACGCTCTTTTCGACGTCTACATGGAAGGTGATGCTCTGGGCAGACCCTTCTTCTTCCCTAAGCCCCAGGTCCACATAACCGACCGGTTCTTCCAGACTGAAGGTCACGAGGAGTTCCTGATCAAGATATCGGACGTGGCTACAGAGAAGGGGAACACTTACTTCGTCTTCGACCGTGGCGACACCGCCAAGATATCGGAGTGCTGCCGCCTCTCGTTCAAGCTGGACGCTGATGATTTGGCTGAGGCTAAGACCCCGTGGAAGATGCGCTTCTCCGCCATGCAGAACTGCACATTGAACCTTCCCCGCCTGGCCTATATGGCCAACCGGGATGATGAGAAGCTCTACGAGAACATCACCAAACACATCGAACTGGCAGCTAAAGCCCACCTCCAGAAGAGGGAGTTCATAGCTCATCTCATGAGCCTGAAGAACTACGGTCCGCTGGCCCTTCTCGCTATGGACCTTGACGGTGAATCATACTATCGCATCGACAAGTCCAGTTTCTTGGTCGGTATGGTCGGGCTGAACGAGTTGGTTCAATATCACATCGGACAGGAGCTGCATCAGTCCAAAGAAGCTTTGAAATTCGGCTTGAAGGTCATCGCTTACATGAAGAAAGAGGTGGAGAGGGTCGGCAAGGAGAACAACATCAAGATGCCCCTTGAACAGACACCTGCAGAGAGTACCGCCTACCGCTTCGCCAAATTGGACATGAAGGAGTTCCCGTTGCAGACTAGCTCTGTGGTCAAGGGTAGCAAGGCCAATGGTGAGCTGTACTACACCAACTCGACCTACCTCAACGTCTCCGCAGACGTCAGTCCTATTGAGAGGACTCGGAAAGAGGGAATGTTCCACCCGCTGATCGAGGCTGGTGCCCTGACACATGTGTGGTTGGGAGAATCGAAGCCTCCAGCAGAGAACATAGCTGCTTTCGTGAAGAAGAGCTTCTACAACACCAACAACGCCCAGATAGCCTTCAGTCCGGAGTTCACATCCTGTCTGGAGTGCGGTAAGACGGCCAGAGGCATAAGGGATAACTGTGGCTTCTGCCAGTCTCCGAACGTCGAGGGCATCACCCGAGTCACTGGCTTCTACTCGAAGATTAGCAGCTGGAACAAGGGTAAGATAGGAGAGCTTCACGACCGCGTCAAAGGTCAGAGCATCGAGCTCTGACCTCCAAACAACTTCCTTTTTATTTACTTACTATAACAAAAGCGCGCCTTTTTAGATAACCTCAATGAATATTTCTAAAGCTGTCGCTATAATAACGTCAATGCCTCAACTTACTGACATGTTCGGAACAAGCCAAATTACTTCAGCGGTAAGATCCGCAGGATGATTTTTTGGCATGTATGTCAAGACATCACTGCAAATTTACAATCTTGGACCTACGAACTGCCATATTATCATGAACAGTATGAGCAAAGCCATCCAAGATGTTATGCTGCCCACAGTCCTGCGGCGTTGCTCCTCATCGGCTTTCCGGTTAACCTTCTTCACAATGCTGTCCATAGCATCCATGAAAAGGAAACCACCGTCAAGAGGCACGGCCGGAAGAGCGTTCGTCAATCCTATCATCAGATTCATCCAGAATATCCAATAGACTAGATTAACCAGGATCCAGAAGGCATCCCCTTGCAGGATGCCGTTACTCTCAAACAGCCATGTGAGTTCAGATGGCATCGGTGAGAGACCCAAGAACGGTAGTGCCAGGAAACGCAACGTATCCATGACGTAATCCCCGGGCGTCTCAGAATTCCTATAAGGCTCCTTGAGGAAACCGAGGACGTTGTCAGGAGTGTTGACTCCCATGCCTGACATGCTGGTTGTCACGCCCATGTAACCCTTGGGAAGAGGGCCTTCACCTAAAGTGAGAGTGTGATTTGTAGGAGCTCCATTCCAGGCGTCGGTTTCTGGATCGTATGAAAGCGTACTAACCGTTATCAGCTGGCCAGGAACGGTGTCATCCATAACGGCATTGAAGTCGGCCAAAGAACGTATTGTGACGCCTTCTACCTTCTCCACTAACATTCCTGCCCTTATTCCGGCCTCATAAGCAGGTTGACCTGAGAATGCGGATTCTATTAGAACGCCGGATACGAGTGATATGATTCGTTCACCGTCTTTTTGAACGATGGTGACGTTCATGACGGTGCCAGGATCGGTCCCGTTGAATGTGAAGAAATCGTTGATGTTCTCTATCGGAGTGCCATCCATATCTATGATGACCATGCCCATGCCCATGCCTGCCCGATCCGCAGGGGAGTTACCGGTGACGGTCACGATGACGGGATTGTCAGCATAGGATGCCTGAACACCCCCCAGAAGTGAAAATGCAAGTACGACCGCCAGAATAACAGCTAGAATGAAGTTTGTTGCTGCGCCAACCGCGTAGACATCGCTCCTCTCTCTTTTTCCAGCATTGCTGAGCTGTCCCTCATCCGGCTCAACGAATGCCCCTATCGGGAACACCAGGAATAGAAGCCCAGTGGTCTTGATGTCCATATCGTTGACACGTGCCAGAATTCCATGAGCAGCCTCGTGGATGAAAATGCACACTATCAAAGCGATGATTCCGTAACCGATGGGTATTATCGGATTCAAACCCGGTATGCCGAGTATGTATTGAGGTCCCAATGCACTCTCACGGGGAATGTTGGATATGAGAGTCATCTGCCACAACAGAAGACCTGTTATGAAGATCATAAGTCCGAAGACAATGACCTTGGAGAGTGTGGCGTAAGCTCTCCAGAATCTTCTTGGCGCAGCCAATTTATCAACCAGTACTTTGCCCACCTGGGTCTTGACCATTATGGTGGGACCGTACGGAACTATTCCCCGTCTCTCAGCGGCCGGGTTCCGCCTTATGAACACCCAAGCGCCGATGTAGAGTGTGACTAGTATCAGAAGCAGCAGCGTTACGGTATCCATCGAGAACCTTGAACCGTATTAAACAATTAATGTTTTTCATCGTCCGCGTCTTCGGAATGCCTATTCCAGACGTCGTCACCCATGTCACCGTAGACCTGCTCATACTCATCGCCGACCTTTTCCACCACAGCCTTCTCCTGAGCGAGTCGGTCGATATGCTCACCTTTCAAGACCCAATAGTGGATCCTCCAGAGCTTACCTTTCTTCAGATTTACCTGTTCCTGGGTGGTGCTGATTATGCCTTCTTCCTCTAACATGTAGAAGACGTCTCGATCCTCAGAGCTGAGAATGTTGTCTATGACCTCGGATTCATAACCGAAGAAACTCATAATGTATTCTGCAAGCTCAGTAATCTCATCATCGTGCATACCTTTGCGCCCCAGTGTATTCTTCAGGGCGGCTACAATGTTCTCCATTGTTACGAACGTCAAAATCGGGGCCTCCTTCACATGAATGTGATGCATTCTAATATAATGTTGCTTTGATTTATCTAATCAAGGCGAGGTCAGAGAAACGTGGCAGGGGTTCATCGAAAAAATTATGCGCTCGGCCCAGCGGAGCTTTTTTACCTTCACTTCTAAGTTTTCACCGTCCTTGATCACCGGGTTGTGAAAATCAAAACCTATAAGATTTATGTCCCTGGCTCCGAGATGTCGGGCCATGCAGACTGCTCTGTCTCCATCGGTGAAACCGCCGAAATTCATCAACACCAGGTCCGGACGGGATTGGGTTGTGATTATCATGGGACATTTGAAACCGTCGATATGGGATAGTATGAGGTCATGGTTGTCACCATGGGCGTGAATGACAGCCACCGCGCCCAGTTTACAACATTCCTTCTGGTCATCGATAATGCCATCTAGATCTGTCACCAGTATGTCAGGTGTCTTCGACGCACCGATGAAGGCGCTTGCTGCCGACCCTGCACATATCGATGTGCCTTCTATAGCCTCGATATCCTTTGGCCTTGCAGCGGCTCCGATGATATTTACCCTCCCCTTCATCAAAGGTCTCAATTCATCAGGGTCGATCAGGGCGTTCTTAACTGTCAACTGCCGTAACAACCTGGCCGAAGCCTCGTCATCCAGTACCGAATAGCCCATATCCTGTATGATCTGAAAGTAAATCGGCTCCCATTCCGCGAAATCCATGATCAGACCTCAGACTTCTTGGACATCCATGTTCTCCTCTATTATGAGGTTGAATGTCGACTGCATTATACCTGCCAGAACCGCGAATGTGAATCCGAGCATCAACTCGATGACAATCACCAATTCGTTGGTTGGTGTGAAACCTAGGGCCAGTGCGAAAATGTCCAGAAGACCTTGTGTTATGAAGGCCATGGCGAATAGGGTCAGAGTGGCTATCAGGAAACTGTGCCTTATCTGCTGTGTCTCCAGATATAGGTCCAAGAATTTGCCACCCTCGTATGCTATTAGGGCGAATATCCACATCCAAAGGACGCCGGTGGCGAAAAGTATCATCCTATAAAGCCCACTGGCCTCGGGAACATCCAGTGCCGAACGGACGCCGAGGATCAACCCCGCCACGAAGAGAACTATCGCAACAGCAGTGAAAGGTATCTTCTGATTACCTCGTCTGACGGCATCACGGAAGGCCTTATACCAAGCCTTCATACGAGGCAGTATCTTATAGGCATAACTCAAGGAATATACTCCCAGTACAAGGAACAAAACCCCCATCAGCATCCCCGAGACATAACCTATGGAACCGGTACTCAGCAGATTATAGAGGTCAGGTATGATCGAAAAAATCCCTATGACCATCAATATTATTCCCAGAGGGATGATGAAACGTTTCCTCTTGTCATCATCCTGTAGCATCTTCACCATGATGTAAAGTGCACCCTCGACGCCAGGGGCCTGTTTGACGAAAACCCTGCGGACGGAATCTATCTTGGCTCGAGAGGATATTATCGGGTAGATGTACTCGTCCTCGGCGCCATCACTGACTAGAATTACACGCTCTGGCTTAACAGCGTCTAGCACATACTCAAGTTCTTGGGAGATTTTGCTGTCGGAACGGTAACCGACCTTGGGGTCACCACATATCAGGGCGATCTCAACGTCATAACCATCCCTTTTCATCTCATCATACATGCTCAGGGCGGCCAGTATGGTGTTGACGTCGGAATCCTCTGGATCTGCCAGGGCCAAAGACATGGCGGCCTTCTCGTTGGCCTCTCGACCTACGGCTGGACTCTTTACATCGGCCTTTTTGCCGAAATCGTCATCACGGTCCACGGCCAGAATCAATGTCCTTCTCATTCAGTTTCAGCAAGTGGTTATGTTTATATTAATGTATTTTGGCCAGCATCTAGTATTGTCAGTATGAATGACAAAGGTTTAATTCACCTTCAGCCTAACCAGTCCTCTGCAGCTGAGTCGGAAGTGGTTTACTGAAGATTAAATGGCACGGTCATTCCTGTTTCGAGATAAAGGACGAGGTCACCATACTGACCGACCCTCATGATGGTAAATCCATCGGCATAAGGCCACCGAGGACCAGGGCGGACATAATAACGATCAGCCATGACCACTACGACCACAACGCTTCCCGCGTTGTGAAAGGGGACCACATTGAGATAAACTGTGTCCATGGATGTCTGGATGTAAAAAACGTAGAGGTCGAAGGGTTTGAGACCTTCCATGATGAATTCCAGGGAGGTAAAAGAGGTAATAATTACATCTACCGCTTCTCAATGAATGGTATAAACTACTGTCATCTTGGCGATTTGGGCCATATCCTCGATGATGACTTGATAAACAGGATAGGCGAGGTGGACATACTCTTCATCCCCGTGGGCGGGGTCACGACAATCAACGCCGATCAGGCCAAGAGGATTATTTCTGTGATCAAGCCCCGCATCGTCGTTCCGATGCATTACCGTATCAGCGGCCTCGGACTCGTCCTGGATAATCTGGAGAACTTCCTTAAGGACATCCCCGAGGAACTCATCTACATGGTAGGGAACGAGATAGACTTCGTACCCGAAGACATGGTGGATGAAATGGAATACTGGGTATTCTCTATGTGAGTACGGTTCAATAAAGATAGAGGGAATCCTCTAACTTACCGAGTTCAATAGGTGTGCTGGTGTTGCCCACCACTGCGCCCTTGGAGTTAGCGATGACGCAGGACCCGACCATCGCGGAACCGTAATTAAGAGTGATGGGCGTGAAATCAACCTTCAATATCCGACTGAGCTCCGCCCTTTCGTCGGCGGTGGTCTTGGGATGACATATGCCTCCCTTGTTCGTGACACTACAGGCTGAACCCACTGTGTCAATTCCGCCCACTCGCAACCGTACGCATTCCATGCCGAAGAATTCCTCAAGGGCCTCAACGGTCTTCGGTTTAAGATTGCGGTTAACGACCAAGCCATGGTCGTTGACAAGTATGTTGTTGCCGGCGGCATTCAGCCGGTCATCTAAACGTAGCACCGGGAGGTACTCCTCCAGGAGACTGATCTCAGCCGACTCCGCCTGGCTGGTTACCACTATACCATGGGAGTTCATAGCAACCAGGGATCCGATGACGTGGGAGGAGGACATGGTGAGCCTTAGAGGCTCTACATCCATGGCCTCTCCCACCGTCTTCAACAGCTCTACACCGGAATCGGATGGAAGAAGTGCTATGCTCTCGTTGGCGGCGAGATAGACGCCTATGTAGGGATTACCCTCATAATTCGAGAGCGTGAGCATGTGTTTACGACCTCACTCCCCGGCCAGGGAGACTTCGACCAGACCATCCTCGAAACGGACGGCCTTCACGGTGATCTTGGAGGGAGGTTTCTGAATCCCGCGGGACCAGATCTTCTCGTTCAGAGCGGTGTCTATCCATATCAGCTCGTCATCATCAACTTTCATGTGACGGGCTATGTACTCTCTGATCTCCTTGATGGCCCTGTTGGCCCTCTTGCTGCGAGGCACGGATTTCGTATCCCTCAAGGGGATGTTCATAATCCTCTCGTTATCATCCATCTGAATCACTCCTTGAGGTTGCTGGTGCGCCAGCTTCTGCGCTTAGGGTGGCGCAGGAAATTCCTGTTGGTCCGAATCATGACCCAGGCAGGCACTCTACGGTTCTGTTTTCCAGCCTTCTTTAGCCTGGCCTTCATTGCGGGCGGCTTGTTCCTTGTCATCTTACTTCCTCTCGATCTTGATTTCCCTCTGTTGGGGAGTCATCTGCCTGAGTATGTCGCGGAGCATTGAATCGTTGATCTGCCCCTTCAATCGACCCGACTGGGCTAACTGAATGAGCTGATACTCCACGGACTCAGCCAGGTCTGGATATGCCATCCGTACATTCGCCAGCCTTTCGCGGGCGTCAACGGTTAGCAGTTGTCTGAGTATGTTCTGCTTCTGCAGATCGCGCTGCTTGGCTTGCTCTTCGGCCTGACCGCTCTGCTGCTGCTGACGCTGCATCTCGGCAATCCTTCTCTGCCTTATAGCTTCAATCTCAGACTCATCCATGTGAAAACCACCTAGGCGTTCATCTCGTCAAATACTTCCTTGGCAGCGTTGTCCAGGACGGACATCCCCTTAGGACTGATGCCACGACCGTCCTTGCTGGACGGCACCAGGAGGCCAGCGGCCTCCAGCTGCATCAGGCACTTCCGGGCGATGTTGCGGCTGCCCTTGACCGCCCTGTTAGGCTTGGCGCCGCGGTCGGCGAATCCGCCGTATTCCTCAGCGAGTCGGGACGAGCCCATGGGGCCTTTCACGTAAATCTTACGCAGAACGGATGCGGCCCTGGTGTACCACCAGTCTTCCTGGATAGGGGCCTTCTCGGTATGCCTTCCTGTTTTGGAGAACTCGGCCCACTCGGGAGGCTCTATGCTCTCAATCTGCTTGAGCTTCTCGGCGG
>SKHQ01000067.1 GCA_007116915.1 Candidatus Methanomethylophilaceae archaeon | reverse complement strand
TTCTATTAGCGAACTATCTGAGATGGCCCTGTACCTGGAATATGATCTCGCTGGGTCTTCGTATTTCGATTCAATTTTCTTGGAGGTAGTTTACTCACCTAAACTATACATCTATAAGTGGGCCGATGTGACAGTGGAGAACTCCCTGGGCACACCCATACACGGGGCAACACTGAACGCCAAGGAACAGATCGGCGGTGCTGTTGCCAGCTACCTCCCCGACGATGGGGATGCCTCCGTCCCGCCTCAAGAGGTACTCGACCACATGGGCAGGACAAGTGTTGACTTCAATGTCACCGATGCGGACGGCAAGGCGTTGATACCGCTTCTTACCGGCACACACTCCAACCGTGGTGACACCTATCACATATGGGAGATCGCCGCTGTCTCCGCACCGGATCTGTATGTGCTTGGTTCTGGCCATATCAGTTTCGGAGCATATCCATACCTATCTCCAGAGCTGAACGATGACACATTGAGTACGCTTTCACTGGAGGGCAATGCCGCCCAGTTGGAACTGTCCGATCCCTACCTCTTACGTACCGCTGACAAGACAATGTTGGCAGTGGACATAACCAACGTCGGCGATGCCGATAGCTATCAATTCAACACCACCTTCATAGTCAACGGCACAGCCCTGCCGATAAACAATGTGACCGCAGAATTGGAGATCGATGACACGATCACGGTAATACAGGAGTTTGTGCAATCTGCGCCTGGTGACCTCATCGTCGAGGCTTTGGTGACGTCCGATGACAGCCTCATAGACGGTGCCAACTCCACCGCGGACCTGTCAGCGAACCTTAGAATTGTGTTATTTAGTACCAATCCACCGATAGGTACCCAATTGCAACATGGCGATGACCTATCCGCCTTTTATGTTATTCAAAACAACGGTATCAACCTGGCAAGAAACATCAAGGTCGAAATATTCTACTCTGAGTCGCCCGGGTCTCTACCAATCCTTGTCCATACCCGCACCATTGTCCAAATAGCTGCGGGAATGTCAAGTACTGGCGAGGCAATTCTGGGGCCGATTGAACATAGTAGTTTGGAACCCGTTGCACAACTGAACTACTCGCTTGTAATCAACAACGGCGGTTTCGAGGAGGGGGGCATACCAGAGACCGATTACGATGACAACATAGCGAACATAACATTCAACTATGCCGACCAGCGCCCGTTGCTGGTTTTCGAGAGTGTCGAGACACCCGTCAACGCCCCGTTCGGAAAGACTGTCGATATCGGTTTCACAGTCAACAACACCGGTGGTACGACCGGTCAGGCCGCCGCCAGGGTAACAATGTATCTGGTGGACGGCAGCAACCGCATTCAGATAGTCAACACCACCACCACATCCGATGGAACGCCCATCGAAATCGCAGGTAGCTCAGTGTTCCAGGATTCCGTCTCATGGAAGGTGAACGTTCCCGAGGGCAACTACACCTTGGAGGCTTATGTCAATGAGTTTGGGGTAATAGATGTCAGGGATGATAGCATTAACAACCTGACCACTTTCATCAACATCGATGCCCTTGAACCCGCCATCACCGTGGTCATCAACCGTCTAACATTCAATTCTGGTGAACAGATTATCGTGACCGGCATCGTAACGAATAAGAACGACGCATCACGCCTTAGTGGACAGACCGTCAGCGTGGAGGTCTTACGTGATGGGGTTGTGGTTGCGGACAGGCTCACGACAACCAACGCCCAAGGCTTCTACCTCGCCGAGATTACCGCCACTGACAACATGGGCGGTACTATTGAAGTTAGGTCTACAGTGAACGTTGGCGATGAGAGTAGCAGTGCCACCCTCATCGCATCGGTGAAGCCGGCGGTCTCAGTGACCGATCAACCCATATGGATCTGGCTTCTGATAATTGCGATATTGATCGCCATCATAGCCGCTTTCACTGTATACGTCTACCGTTACAGCCTGGGAAAGATGGCAGAGTGTGGTGAGTGCCACTCACTCATACCGGAGGCTGCCCGCCGTTGCCCCAACTGCGGTACGGACTTCGAGACCGGTACTGCCAAGTGTAGCGAGTGCAACAGCTGGATTCCCGCCAGCTCCACCAGTTGCCCGGAGTGCAGTGCGTCCTTCGTTGGAGGCATGATAATCGATGAGAAGGAGAGCGAGTACGTACAGCTCATGCGCGAGGGCTACGAGTCCTTCGTCGACGGTTACCGTGAGAAGGTCCGTGAGGACCTGGGCAAGAAGTACTCTGACACCAAGTTCATCGGCATATGGAAGGAGCACCCCGAATACATAAGCTTCGAGGACTGGCTTGCCCGCGAGGAGGGTAAGCGGACGGAGAAGACCTTCCCCTGTCCGAGCTGCGGTACGCCCAACGTCGAAGGCAGTAAGAGCTGCTACCGTTGTGGCAATGTCTTCGAGCCCCCGCAGGAGGATTCCGCCCGCCGGGTCGTCCGCCGTGAGAGTACTGAGGAGAAGCCCGAGATCAAGACCGATGCCGCCCCGCGTAAGAAAGTGGTCGTCAAGAGGAAGGCACCGGAGATCAAGGCCGAACCTGAAGAAATGAAGGATTCGCCCGAGAAGAGCGAGGAATCAGGCGAGAAGGCCGAGGGCGAACCCTCTGAGAAGGCTACAGGAGAATCTGACAGCAAGAAAGAGGATTCCGAGGAGAAGAAGGAGTGAATCACTCCTCTTGAGCAGCAGACCCGCCCTCGCGGGCCTCCTTGAGCTTCTGCCGCACCTCGGATATGACTGTGTCGGGGTCCTTGTAGTAAGATGAGATTATCGAGGCCACTTTACGGAAGTTGTCCACTCCGGTTAGATTCATGTAATCCAAGATATCCACGCGGCGCTTGACCTCTCGGTCCATCTGCCGGGGGGACCAGTTCCTGATGTTGCGTATCTTCTCATACACATAGGAGTGGCCGGAATAGTTGAAACTGTCATCGGCGGGATTCCAGGTGAACACCGTGTTCGTGACCAACTCCCCGCTCTCGGCATCCATCCCCACCAGTTCGGTGATGGCCTTGACACGTCTGGTCATCTTTGTGCCCACCTTGACCTGGCCCTGCAGGAACACCACGTCCAAGGATGCCAGCAACGCACGGGGGAGATTGATGGGCTCGTTCTCCATCCTGTGCACCATGCTCTGCACATCCTCGGCATGGAATGTGGAATAGGAAGGGTGTCCGGTGGCCATCGCTTGGAAAACAACGTAAGCCTCCGCACCACGGACCTCGCCCACCATCATGTACTGCGGCCTCTGCCTCAGTGCTGCGCGCAGAAGATCGAACATCGTGACCTCGCCACCGACCTCGCCGCCGAATGCCTGGCGAGTCACACTGGGTATCCAGTTCTCGTGAGGGAGGTTCAGTTCGCGGGTGTCCTCGATACTGACAATCTTCATCTGCGGCGGAATGAACAGTAGGGTGGCGTTCAAAGTCGTAGTCTTTCCGCTGGCCGTACCTCCGCAGACCATTATGGAGTTACCGTACTCAATGCACAGCCACGCGTAGGCGACCATCTCCAGGGACATGGTGCGGAACCTGACGAGATCCACCGGCGTGAAGGGATTCTCACGGAAACGCCTGATAGTGAAGGAGGAACCGCGTTTGGTCACATGCTTACTGAGGGTGGCGTTGAGCCTCGAACCGTCGGGCATGGTGGAGTCCAGCATGGGGCTGGCGACCGATATCTGCTTACCACACTTCTGTGCCAGCCAGGACACGTAACGGTCCAGCTCAGGCTCGTTATCGAATATGATGTTGGAACGTATGGAACCGTACTTACGGTGATAGATGAAAAGAGGTATATTGACACCGTCGCAGGAACAGTCTTCCACCTGCGTGTCGTTCATGGTGACATCGATGATACCGTAACCGATGAAGTCCCGGCGCAGGTAGTAGAATATCCTGGTCTTGGAGGATTCATCAAGGGTTATCTCCAGCGCAACCAGCAGTCTATCGAGGGCGATGCGTAAAATCTCCTTCCGCTCCTCATCCTGAGTTTCGTCGCTGGTCTGGTTCAAAGTGGAAGTCAGGGCTTCCTTTAGGACTCCCAATAAGGTGTTCTCCTCGTCTGAAAGTTGCGGTTCGATGACTTCGTAGAGATGCTCCCCCAAGTCGCGGTCGTAGTTGATGCGCACATAGGTCAACGGTTCCTCCACGGGGTTTATCTCCACCATCCGGATGTCATTGCTGAGGATGGGTGGAATATGGGTGATCTCCGTTTGCTGCTTGATCTGGGTGGGGATCTTGACCCTCATGGGTTTACCCTTGATGTTCAGCAGGACGCTACCATATTTGGATGTGAAACTACTCTTGGTCTTGGTCCCGCTAGCCTTCTCTTTGCTTTTGGCCATCAGAAAGCCCCCAGTATGATCAATGCCGCCACGCCTGTGAAAAGCATGATGAATCCATGCCTCATCCCGTTGGATATCCTACCGTCCTGCAGGACGCCAGCCATAATACCGTCTCCCACCGCATGCACGATGACGGAAACGATGAACACCACCTGCACCTGCTCTATTATGGGGACATTGATCATGCTACCTTCGACGTTGGTCTCTATCATCGCCGGC
The DNA here is from genome assembly GCA_007116915.1 of Candidatus Methanomethylophilaceae archaeon. Lineage (GTDB taxonomy): Archaea > Thermoplasmatota > Thermoplasmata > Methanomassiliicoccales > Methanomethylophilaceae > PWHV01. The sequence continues at coordinate 4,418 of SKHQ01000067.1, read as the reverse complement.
AAAAACACGCTGTTCATGATGAATATCGTGGCGATGAAAACAAAGAACGCGATGTATATGACCATCATGTAGGTGACCATCTCCAGCTTCCTCTCATCCTCCATCATGCGCATCTCACGGGCGTCCTTAGCGACCATCGTGAGGACATCGGAGACATTTCCCCCGGCGTTGTTGGCCTTGATGATGATGGCGATCATCTTCTCCACCAAAGGAGTCCTGACACGGTCGACGAACAACTGCAGGGCTTCGGTGGCGGGCACGCCCCATTCTATCTGCGCTGCCATCTTCCGTATCTCCGGCGTCAGCTTACCGTACTTGCCGCGAGAGGCCACTCGTATGGCCTCAGGGAGAGTCATCCCGAAACGACCTGCTTCAGCCACATCCCTCAAGAAGTCAGGGAGTCTCTGCTCGATGTCCGACTTACGTCTGGACACTGCGGTACCGTAGAAGCCGAACGGTCCGAGGGCGATGAGGAAGCCTAGAGATACCAACTGATACCATTCCATGTTCAGGTCTATACTGTCTATGTACACCAGCGTGGCAGCTATGAACACGATAAGCGCAATGGAAAGGGTCACGACAAGTATGATGACACCGCGGTCCTTCTTATTCGATGACTGCAGACGGTTTAGGTCAATAATGTCCTCTTTTACGACCTCGGTCCTCATGCCCTCGCCTCCTCTGTGGTGTTCCAAACGAAGAATATGAATCCGAATTGTGATACTGGCACCATAACAGCCACCACCAGGTACAGTAGGGTGATGGCGAATCCCGGGTTCAGACCGCCGATGATGGCCATGATTGCCATAATGACCACCAGGAACAGCGGGAAGGCCACGACGACGGTCACATACGTCTCGGCCATCAAGCCCAGGTTCTCAAGCATGGCGCGGTTCTGCAGTTTGGCCTCCTTCTCATACTGGTCGGCCTTCTGCAGGAAGTAGGGCTTCAACTGCCCGCCGGAGGTGGATGTCGTCACCACGCCTTGAAGGAAATCCTGGAAACGGTCTGAAGGCGTCCTCTGCGCCGCCCGCGATATGGCGGTTATTATGTCCAGGCCTAGAAGCTCGGTGTCCCGGGTGATCCACTCCGCCTCCTGCTTCACTGAGCCGTATATATCCTGGCGTGCCAGCTCCTTGAAAATAACGTCAACGTTGACATCCGCCGAGGCCATGGCGGAGATGAAGCTCATCGAAGGGCCTATGCGCTTGTTTATGTCGCGACCGCGTGAACTTGCTGTGGAGCCCGGCATGATCTGGAGCAGGGTATAGGTCACAAAGCCGAACACCAGGGGCAACATTATTGCTGAGATCAGGGCGACCTCGAAGGTGTCCATGGTCATCAGTAAAGCACCGCCGACCACAAGACCGAGCACTGCCGCCAATAAGGCAGTGAACATCATGTAAGCCTTGTACTCCTCCGGCCGCAGGGACATGTGCGCTTGGACAAGGGCATCCTCCAGTTTGATATCGGCCTTGGCCTTGGTGGCCGCGTTCCCCATTATCCTCCAGCAAAGGGCCTGATAGGATGTGAGCTTGATGTACTCAGGTTTGAGCCCCTTCTGTAATTTTACCAAGCGGGGATGGGAGTGCTCCGCAGCGTCCTCGGACTTCTTGGTCTTCGAGTAACTCTTATCCTTGGAGGGGTCAAGCCTCGAGAATACGTCAGAAACCTCAGGACTCATCTACTTCCTCCTTCCCTAGACGCTTGGAAACTATGCGCATGACCTTTTCGGGTTCGTTGCTGTAACGGTTGATCAATGCCCATATCTGCTTGTGGTCGTTCATGTTCTTCTTGGCCATGTAGTTCATGATGTCCACGCGACGGCGGAACTCCTGGTCCATATCCTCGTGGGTTATTCCCTTGAGCTCGATTATCTTATCGAACATGAAACTGTGGCCTTTGTAGACGAAAGTGTCAGAGACTGGATCCCATTGGAACACGGTGTTGGTGATGAGCTCGTTGGTGTCGGGCTCGAAACCGACCACTTCCACCAGCTCCTTGATCCTCCTTACCATGTCGTTACCCACTCTGGCAGGAGCCTGGATGATCACGTTCCTCAATGCCGTCAGGAGGATTCTCGGTATGTTCAGGGGCGGGTTCTCAAGACGGCTGACCATCGATTTCACCGAATCGGCGTGCATGGTGGAGTATGTGGTGTGGCCGGTGGCCATGGCCTGGAACATGTTGTAGGTCTCCTTACCACGAACCTCACCGACGATGATGTAGTTCGGTCTCTGCCTCATGGCCGCTCTGACGAGGTCGAACATGTCGATGTCGCCTGCCGCTTTACCATCCTGGTCGCGCTGACCCCCGCCGACACGGGTGACACTGGGGATCCAGTTGTCATGGGGTAGGTTGATTTCCCTGGTGTCCTCCATGCTGACTATCTTTGCACCCGGCGGTATGAACAATGCCAGGGCGTTCAATGTCGACGTCTTGCCGGCACCGGTGCCGCCACATACGAGGGCGGACTCGCCGCTCTCCACCGCCATCCACAAGTAGGCGAGCATCTCGGCCGATGCCGTCCGGGAACGAATCAGGTCGGTGGGGGTGAAAGGCCTGTGCTTGAACCTTCTGATCGTGAAAGTGGAGCCGTGAGCGGTGACCTCGTCGGAGTATGTGGCCTGGACGCGGTGTCCTTCCGGAGTGGTGCCGTCCAGAAGTGGCTGTGAGACTGTTATCTGCCGGCCGCAACGCTGTCCCAGGGACACGATGAAAGAATCAAGCTCGTCCTTTTTGGGGAACATCACGCTGCTGCGTATGCTCTCGTGCTTGTTGTGATAGATGTAGATGCTGATACCGTGGCCATCGCAGGATATGTCCTCGTTGTGGTCGTCGTTCATGAGCACATCGATGGGCCCGTAACCAACGAAGTCCCTCACCATGTAGTAGTCGATCTTCGATCTGCCTATCCGGTCTAGTGGAATGGCCCTGCTTTCCAGGAAACCATGCACGCTCTCGGTGATGTATACCGACTTCTCTATCTTACCCAGCCGCTCCCAGTCGTAGCTAAGGGTGCGTTGCAAGGTGTCCTTTATCATTGCCAGTAATTCCGTCTGATAGTCGCTGAGCTGAGGCTCAACAACATCATACCGGTATTCACTCAACTTCTTGTCGTAGACTATCTGGACGTAACTGTAGCCTTCACGTATGGTGTATTGGTCGATGAGCTCTATCTCTTCTGGCGAGTGCTCCGGTATCTTGGTGATTACCGGTGGGCCCCCGTCCGCCTCCATCTTAGCGTGGGCGATCTTGACCATGAATGGTTTCTTGGATGCCTTACGGAGGAAGCGGGCGTAATTGCTCTTCAGACGGTTGCCGAAGCCGTAGTTCCGATCTATCCTGTCCGCTTCCATATACTCACTCCAGACTGATGGTGGTGAAGGTCCTCTTGATCGTAATGCTGTCCAGGTTTGAGAAATCGAGCGTTATCTCATTGCCGTCCACCGTCATGTCCGCCGCCCCGATGACTCCGGTCTGCACGAACCTCAGGTCCAGCCAGCTCACCCACGCCTCAGGGTAAGAGGTTGTAATCTCCATAGTCATGTCACCGTTGACAACGTCCTCAGTGTAGAAGTCCTGTATGTCGGTAACCGTGAGGCTAACGCCGAATGTCCCAGTACCCAGCCTTGATGTTTGTGTGCCAACGAGGTCGTTAAGGTTGATCACTAGGTCGTAGCTATCGATGCCCCCGCCATCCGTGGTGGTGTAACTTATACCCGGAGAGGCTTTTATCAGCCCCCCGTCAGGCTGGGACGTCAGGACAGCGCCCAACTCATAGGAAACCCGTTGGTTCAGGTAGGTGTTTACAAAAACCCCATATTCTAAAGATCCGCCGGCAGAGAAATCCAACTGGCCTTCAACGGGATCAGAGAAACTAACGGTCATGGACGCCTCTGCGAAACCAGATGGATTGAGGGTAAGGTTGCCCAACACGTTCTTACCGAATATCGGCACCTTGGGCGGGGCTAGGCTTATAGCCACGAATTGCTGGTCCCCCTCCCCCATTATGCCGTTGACGCTCTTCACCGTCGAGAAGCGATAGAGGGTCTCGGTCATGAACTCCTGTTCATTTGACTTCTCCCATGCCGGTATGTAGGTGGTTATTATCAACGAAAGTAACGTAAGAAAGACCAGGAGTGCGAAAATCGTGCCGATGACAGAGGCAACGCCATCTTCACCGCGTATGTGCAATTTCCACCTGATACGATTATTTAGAGCCGACATCCACGCACTCCGTCCAGACAGTAGTATATCAAAGACAGTACATATATATTAATTGAAATGCCCAGTTCGTACCGTGCCTTAGTAAAGTTTATAAAACAACTGTGTCTTTAAGGCGATACACGCCGCGGTAACTCAGTTGGGAGAGTGCAAGACTGAAGATCTTGAAGTCGCTGGTTCGAGCCCGGCCC